>JANQPS010001201.1 GCA_028285365.1 Thermoanaerobaculia bacterium
ACGCGCCGTCGTCTCGACGATCCATCAGGATGTCGGACAACAGCCGAGACGCATCGAACGCTCCGAATTTGCCGCCGGGCTGCGCGCGCGACCGGGTCGCCGTGGCCTCAACCTGACGAACGTCGATCTCAGCGAGCTAGATCTGCGCAAGGCGCACCTCATCGGCGCGAATCTCGTTCGGGCGAATCTGTCTCGAGCCGACCTGCGCGGTGCGGATCTAACCGGCGCCAACCTCGAAGGCGCGAACATGGCAGGCGCACAGGTCTCAGATGCCTCGTTTCGACGTGCCAACCTCTGGCGAACGAACATGACCGACGTCACTGGGCTGCTGATCGCCGACCTCGCCGAAGCGAACGTGTACCGCACGCCCGGCTTCGACCCCCGACCGGGTACCTCGATCTCACGCGACGGAATCCTGAACTTCCCCGACTATTCGTCGTTCATCTATCACTATCTGGTCTCGGTCGGACTCAGCAGCGCGCAACTCTTCGACGCCTTTCCGTGGCTCGCCCACCGCGATTTCGCCACCCTGTTGTCGCAGTGAGCATGATTAGGTGGAGCGGCCGTCGATAATCGAGAACAGTGCGCCGACGTTGAACAGGACGACGCCGCGACTGGCGCGCCCGACACGCCGGACCCTGCCGCGCATCACGAACGCAAGCCCGCCGTCGATCACCTCACTTTGGAACCGATGTACGTCACCCGAGCCCAAGAGGGCCCGACCAGGTTTGCGCTCGTAGCTGTCGGCACACGCGCTGATTAATCGTTCCGCCTGTTCGAGGTCTTCGACGGGCGCGTGATGGTCGGGCGAACTCTCAAACTCGAATTCGCTCAGGATGCTGTAGCGCTCTTCAAGATCGATCGAAACGACGTCGACACGCACGATCAGCCGGTCGTTCGCTGACCTCCGGGTCTCGATCGCGTAATCCGTGAACGTGCGTACATCCGGATCGGATGCGCGGCCTCCGGCTGCAAGAGGCTTCGTGTTGGCCCTCACCCGCGACAACAACTCCCCAATACCATGATCAGGATCGGAGGAGTCCAGGTCGATCCACACACGATCACTGAGCGCGGGGAACGGTTCGCTGCCATCCAGCCTCAGCGGCACGACGTGGAGGTCGCCACGAGCCTCAAGTGTGAGCGCGTGCTCGAGCTCCCGCTGAACCCACGTCGATCGCAGAGAGCCCGGCGAAACAAGAATCACGAAGACCTCGGCTAGGTCGATCGCTTCGAAGATCGCCGGCGAGAGTTCATCGCCCGGGACCAGCTTCATCGTGTCGTACCAGACCTTGACGTTCGCACGGACGAACTCGGTCGAGATCCGCCGAACCACGTCGATGTCCGCCTGACTGTGACTCAAGAAGACGCGCACGGGCAGAACGTATCCGGACCGGCGGACCTCGGTCTTGGGCACGATCGTTCTTCTCGATTCACTACTCATCGACACCCATCGTCGAATCGACCGCCGGGTACGCGACTCGAAGGTCAACATCGTTCGATCGACCGACGCCCAACGACTTGATGCACACGGGCGCAAAGCTCCAGGTCAGGGAACAGACACATGCCACCGGTCACCGAACCGATCTTCGAAGCCGGTCGCAGCGAAGGTCGTACCGGGGGCTGAACAACAGCTCGTGCCTACACAGCAGTTCCCAGAACGGCGAGAACCCCTCCCGGGCCGTCCACAAGGGGCCTCTGACATGGTGTTACCTGGTGGCCAGGGATAGGATTGTACGTGCGACCTTCGGGCTATGAGCCTCGGCGAGGTGTGCTGCCACCTGAAGATCGCGGAGTCGATCTGGCATCGCTGGCTCGCCCAGTACGGCGGGATGACGGCCGACGACGCGAAGCGGCTCGAGGAGTTCGACGCCTAGAACGCTCGGCTGAAGAAGTTCTTGGCCGAGGTCGAGTTGGCAAGGCGATGCGCAAAGAAGATCGCGGAGGGAGACTTCTGAATGGGGCACGCTGACAGAGTGCCCGGCGCTGCCGATCATGAACGCAGCGTGACTGCTGGCGGCGTCCTCGAGGCGCGCGCGGCTGGTACGACTCCAGCGAGGGCGCCCGTGGCGAGCCCGAGAATGGGGGCGGCTGCCACCAGGAGAGGTTCGATGGTAGCTGTCCACTCGCGTAAGGAAGAGATGATTCCGATGCCCGTGACGGCCAGCGCAGCTCCGACAACACCTGCGAATGCACCGGTGATTGAGGCTTCGACGACGACCTGGCGTACGATATGAGATCGTTTCGCACCGAGCGCCCGTCGGAGTCCAATCTCCGAGCGACGTTCGATGGTGTTGAGAAGCGTCGAGTTGGCGATCGCAATCGTTCCGATTGCGAGCGAAAGCCCGGCCAGTGCGTAGTAGAGGGCAGTGACTTCCGACTCAACTGCGTTTCTCAGGCTGGCTGGATCAGGCGGCACGAGCACGCGAAGGCGCTCCGGGTCGTCCGGTCGCAGGGCGAGGGCCGCCTGTCGGCCTATCAGTGAGGCTGCACCGGGTTCCGTGTCGATGACCACCTCGGCTTCGATGCCGCCTGACCCGAAGTACTTGCGCTCGGTTGAGCTAGGTATCACCACCGACAGTAGGAGTCCAGGGTTGCGTACAGCATTGTCGATGATCCCGACCACGGTGAATGCCCTGCTCCCGATGAAGACGGCAGGCTGAGCCGACACATCGTGGATGCCTAGGTCGTCGGCAGCAACACGACCGAGAACTGCCACGAGTTCTGCTCGATCAGCATGGAAACTCCCATACAGAACACCGCTGCCAACGGTGACTCGAGAGGCGTCAAGTGCGCCCGGGGAAGCTGCGAGGATTGGGATCTGCGCTGCGACGCCACCGTTGAGCGAAGGTGAACCTCGCGCAGCGAGGTCTTCGTCGTGTCGTAGTTCGTAGATAACGCCGGCCGCAACGACCCCATTGAGAGCAGAGAGTCGAACGTCAACGTCTGCAGGGAATAGGTGCGAACCGTCTGGCTGTACGTCCTGAACCCTCACCTCTGTCGCCTCCAAAGCATCAAAGGAGCTCGACACCTGAGCTGAGGCCGTCGCAGCGAGACCAGTCGTCATGACGAATGCAGCAACGCCGACGATGGTGCCAAGAGCGGTGAGGAGCGTCCGTACAGGTCGTCGCCAAACGGCCGTCGATGCTTCGAAGAGGACGTCCACCGCACGAAGCGCCGAGTTGGGTTCTCTAGTCATGTCCTGCCCGGACGGGCTCCGAGAGTCTTCCATCTGTCATCTCGAACCGGCGATTTGCTCGATGTGCGACGGCCGGATCGTGTGTGATCAGCACGATCGTCATGCCATCGCTGTGGAGTTGATCGAGAAGCATCAGGACTTGGTCGGTGTTTGATGAGTCTAGATTTCCGGTGGGTTCATCACAGAGAATTAGCGACGGCTCGCGTACGAGGACACGCGCAATCGCGACCCTTTGGCGCTCGCCTCCCGAGAGCGTCGAGCAAGGGGCCTGTGCGCGATGCCGCAGACCGACGTGGTCGATGACTTCGAGTGATCTGCTAATCCGCTGCGGACGCCGGACGCCTTGGTACATCAGCCCCAGCTGTACGTTCTCAAGCACGGTCCGGTAGTCGATTAGGTGAAATGCTTGAAAAACAAAGCCGACCTTGTGGGCGCGGATGGCAGCGCGACGCCGATCGTTCAGTCCTGAGACATCCTGACCGTCGAGGCGATACTCGCCGGCTGTCGGCTCGTCGAGAAGGCCGAGAAGGGCGAGAAGGGTGGTCTTCCCTGAACCCGATGGCCCGGTGACGGCGACAAAGTCGTTTGAGACGATCGTGAAGCTGACTTCGCGAAGAGCTCTGATCGGTGGCTCTCCGGTGTAGTCTTTTCTGAGGCCCTCGACCTCGACGACGGCGTGAGGGGGATTCATCGCCCGACGATGACGGCGTCCGCCGGAGTAAGTGACTGCGACTCGAGAGGCTCGACAGCAACAAATCCATCTGCGGAGAGACCTGCCTCGACCATCACCTCGATCGGCGTTGGTGCAGAACGCAGGACTCGTACGGAGGTCTGTCCATCGGCCGAGGATGAGACGGCTGCAACCGGCACCACCAGCACCTCTTCCTCAGTCGTGGCGGTCCGGAGGGTGACCCGAACCGTGGGGCCCATCAGGTTGTCGGGCAGTGGATCGTCGGGGATAAGTACCATCT
>JANQPS010001203.1 GCA_028285365.1 Thermoanaerobaculia bacterium
CGTTCGGATACAGGTCTGTGAGCCGGAGCTCCGTCTGCTCCAGACCCTCCTCCTCGCGGACCCGCTCCAGCACGTCCGGCATGACGCCCCCTGACCCCGAGCCCAGGTCGACGATCCGCTGCAGGTTCTGCTCGCGCAGCGTGCGCGCGATCACTCGCGCGAGAGCGGGCGCCACGCCGATGGAGCGGCCGAAGGCCACGATGACGCTCGTCATGGCGGCCCGGATCCACGACGGGAACCACGGCAGGTCGGCGAACTCGAAGACGTGAACGCGCTTCATGAGGAGAGACTACCTGTCGAACCACAGTTGAAACTGCCGGGGCTGGATGACTCGCGATCGTTTTGATGCAGTGATAGCGAACCCGGCGGTCTGGCGCGACACACGGACCCACTCACGCCTACCCGACCCGAGGGAAGACTGCTGGTAGCTCTACTGCTGGCGGGTGGCGCCCGAGAAGGCGGAGCTGCAGCCCTTGTTTGCGTGGACCGATCCCAACAAGCAGTCGCTCCAAGGACCCTTCAGCGAGAAGGCTCTACATGGAACCGAAAGTGGCGACGGATCTCGTAGGCGAACAAGACGTCTTCGGCTGTCGTGCCGGCTCCCACGTTGTGCACGATCAGCGGACGCCTGTTGTCACCGGAGCGGAGTGCCGAGACGATTCCGATGTGGGGGCGTTTGTTCGGCAGGATCCAGGTCACCAGGTCTCCCGGGCGATAGGCCCGCGGATCGCCCGTCGCCGGGAGTCGTGCCCCTTGCCGCTCGAAGAAGCGCTCGAGGTTGGGCACTCGACGATGATCGATATTGCGGTCGGGTGACGCGAGGCCCCAACGCTTCGGATAATCGGCAAAGGCGCGCCGCATGTCTTCGTGCACGGCCACCTGAAGATCAAAGCCGAGCGCTCGATAGCTGCGCACCACGACGTCGGTGCAGACTCCGATCGAATCCGGGACGTCGCCGTTCGGATAGTCGATAGCACGGTAGCGACCGTCGTAGCGGACCGTGTGGCGGGTGCGCTCGAGCGCCGCCTGTGCGAGCCGTGTGCCGGGATCGCTCTTCTCGCTGTCACTCGCTTGCACCGAGATGCGCGCACCTATCGGCGCCTCTGCGAACAGGGTGGCAGGCCACACGCCGAGCAACAGCGCGCCTGCCAGCAGCCCCCATGACACAGACGCAGCCACCTGGAGCCAGCCGTGCACCCTGCTAGATCGGTTGAGGACCGTCGTCGAGAGACCTCGCGCCTGCGCCATACAGTCTTCGACCACGCGGCGACGACTACAGTTCCCGAGTCGATTCTCTCCTCGAGGCCGAACGGGCGGACACCTCTCCGGTTACTCCGTGCGTCGTCGCCAGAGCTTCCTCCACCCGTTCGGGTACCAAGCAACTCGCCGCAGAGACGGGGTCGCGCCGGGTCGCGCGGCTGGGCTCGCCGGCGCCCGAGTACCGGACCGGTCTCCGCTTCTCAGTCGGCCGACTGACGGTGCAGCCACGCCTCTTCCCACAGGGGAGCGAAGGCAGCCGCAACGTCTTGCCATTCGCCTTCTTCCGAAGACAGCGGCTCATGGTTGCGGGCAACCAGCTTGATCTGCCAGTTCCCGTGCTCGCCTCGGCGAACCTCGAAGTCTTCGGTGGCGATGCTGGTGTCGGACTCGGCGTAGATCTCGTCGTTGCGGTAGTTCTCGACCCTCCGGTAGCGCATCGTCCTCAAGTCGAGCTCATGCTCGACGAATTCCGGACGCCTCCCGCCGCGGACAGGCGGCTCGGGATCGTCTTCCCGGTGAGTCCACAGTTGATCGGCCACTGTTACCTCCGACTCGGCAGCGCGCCCCCTCGTCCAGGCGTGTAGGCGATTGCCTGTCCAACGACGCCAGCGAGAAAGGCCGCGACACGCTCCATACCATCAGCCACGATAGCAGGCAGCGCCTCGGTCACCCGTCGCTTCGGTGCCCGCGACTCTCAGGAGACTGCGACAGCAGCCTCAAACTCTTGGCAAGCGGAGCACGCTACACGGCTAGGTCTGTGAGCTGGATCGACAGTGCGATAACTCCAGTCACAGCACAGGTCCTCGAAAAGACCGGATACCGCTTCCAAAGCTTGTAGCTAGCCAGACCGAGGAGCGCGTAGCCGACGAAGCCGGTTGCAAGTCCACCATATCTCCACGCGAGCTGTGCTGCCGTGGGCTTCTCAATCAAGGTCAAGCCCTGCATTGAGATCACGACCCAGCCTCCCGCGACCACGGCAGGTGCGGAGATCCCCAACAGGAATTCAACGAGCTTCGAGCGCATTTGGAGCCTTTGATGATGCTACTAATCTACGGCCACTGCCAAGCTCGAGTCCTGCTCATGCGCGCAGTCAGCTACGCTGACGCGTACCGGCTTTGTGGGCTGCGAGACTCAACCGGTCGACGAAACACCGGCATGTCTGCCGGGCCTCGCGATCAACGGCCGGACTGCCTCTCTTGCCGGTGGTACAAGCGAAGGCTGGGATCGTCCGTCTCCGACGAGCTCTGTCTGCCGATAAGCGCCGCTAGCGACCAGCTGCGAGGCCTGTTCTCGATGGTGGGCGAGCAATGAAGGAGAAGCTCTGCATCGTCTCTTCGGAAAGGAAATTGAGAATGCGCATCGTCCTACCAATCGCCGCCGTTCTCGGCTTCGTCCTTTCTGGCTGCGCAACGCGTCAGGTGCCAGACCCAGACGTCCGGAAAGAAGCCGACCGCGCGACAGTGATGCAGGCGTGTGAAGCTGCGTTTGGCCCGCCGGTCGATCAGGAGCACGGGCTTTTTGAAGTCGATCGCCACTTCGTTCTCGAGGCCAAATTCGACGAGAGCGGGCGCTTGGAGCAGCTCGGCATCCTTCCCAAGCACTGGTTCGGTGACTCACACCCAGAATGGGACGAAGAGGAAGACGTCGGCGAACTCACCGTGACTCAGTACGAGTCCCTGTTGCGCAGGCTCGACGGCATTCACCCCAAAGGCCCCCTGGTGGCGGGTGACCAATCGCCGGTTGTCACTGGCGCGACGTTGCGCCGGCGTGACGTCTACGAACGTGCAGTCGTCGTTACCGGCGATGTCGTCGATGACACTCGCCCAGACGATGCACCAAGGGCCATCAAGTACGTCATGGTGACCCCAGCCGTCGACGACGGAGAGGTTCTCGGCGCCGGGGAGTTCGAAGAACCGCGCTAGGTATGGTCTGGGTTCGGCAGGTCGATGTTGTTTGTCGGCGTCCGACGGATCGCCAATGGCTGACCCTCTCGCGAAACCAGGGATTCGTCGTGCCGACGCTCGACCCTTGGAGTCGGTCCTGAGCCGCCGACGCCAGACCTCGATTACGATCCCAATCGTGACACTGGGCTGATCTCGACCAGAGAGCAACGGGACGAAGCCTCGTGAGATCGTCACACATCGAAACCTCAACAAGGACAGGACCATGACCAAGACATCAAGAGTCTGTCGTCTCTTCATGATCGTCGTACTGGCTCTGCATGGCGGGCTGGCGTTTGGCCAGGAAGACGCGCCCGTTCCTGAGCTGCGCGATGACATCTCCAGTCGCGGGTTCGAAGAGCCGCCGCGTATGGTGCGCGCCAAAGGTTGGGAGTGGGAGCACGAAGTCCGCGTGTGGCTACCTTCGGGCTACAAGGTCGGTGACCAGACGTATCCGACCTTGTGGGTCACTGACAACTCGCTCGAGCTCATTCAGGGGGCGTTGACCGGCGAGTCTTTCGGCATGGCCCCACAGATCATCGTCGTGGCCGTCGGCGCGCCGTCAGGTGTCAGCATGGCGGAGTTCCAGCGGCGACGGTCGTACGATTTCATTCCCGACAAGTCGCTGATGGGACCGATGTTCGAGCCACTGCCGGCGGAATCGCTCGGCGGCGCGCCAGGCTTCCTGGACTTTCTGGTCAATCAGCTGCGACCGATGCTGGCCGCCGAGTATCGGATGGATCCCGACGATCACGGTTATGCCGGCCACTCGGGTGGCGGGCAGTTTGGCCTCTACACGCTGTTCACCAAGCCGGAGAGCTTCAGCAAATACATCATCTCGAGCCCTGCGGCCTACCAGCCGTGGCTGGACATGGAAGAGACCTGGCACAGGAGAAACAAAGATCTCAAGGCGAGAGTCTTCCTGAGCGCCGGCGAGGCCGAGATCTACCATCCAGTCTGGTCTGGAGCCCAGATCGGGTCGACCGTGACGTTGATGGCCGAACGGCTGGCGTCCCGTAGATATCCGTCACTCGAGCTGAAGGTCAAGATCTTTCCCGACGAAGACCATCTGACCGTGATGCCAATCGCCTACACGCGCGGCGTGCGGTACCTGTGGTCTGAATAACTCGAGGCTTGAGACCTCGCAACAGTCTCCCGATCTCTGAGGTCGAGCACAGCTGGGCGAAGTGGAATTCGACGCGCGGCACGTTTGCCATGAAGCCGATCATCGGGCACCTCGCATCTGGCACCTCGCACGCAATGCCGGAAAGCTCTGGCTCGAGGCACCCCGGACCACCAAGCTTCGAGTGCAGTCCTGCCTCTTTCCAGAAGGGGACTCTACGGCGCTGGAGCGATGTCGAACGCCTGCAGGTCGCCGATCTTCAGCGACTTGGAGCCTTCGAGGCTAAAAGGAGGATTGGCAGCCCAAATGTGCTCCAGTTCGAACACGCTGGTGAGGTGCGTCCGGCAGATAGAGGTTTTTGTCTGCGTTCGACGGACTGCCCTTGACGTTGAGACACCTGGAGCCCATGCTGAAGCCTATGGGAACGACAGGAGGTGCCAACGTGTCGTCGTCAGAGCGAGTCGTCCGCCTATTCCGGAATGGAGTGAACCAGGCGATTCGGATTCCTCGGGACTTGGAGCTCGAGGGTGAGGAAGCCGTCCTCCGAAAAGAAGGAGATCGCCTGATCATCGAGCCGGTCCGAAAGGACCGTCTGCTGACGCTCCTGACCACGCTCGAGCCCCTGGAAGTCCCGTTTCCTGACATCGACGACGATCTTCCTGCGCTCGATGAGGCGGTTCCCTGAGCGATGTCACATCGCTACCTGCTCGACACCAATATCGTCTCCGATCTGATTCGACATCCCAGTGGGAAAGTAGCGGAACGAATCCAAGAACACGGCGAGCAGGCCATCTGCACCAGTATCGTCGTTGCAGCAGAGCTGCGCCACGGCGGCGCCAAGTCGGGTCCCAACGGCTGGCAGAGCGGATTCGATCTCCTTCTTTCCGCCACCGACGTGCTTCCTCTCGAAGGCCCGGCGGATCGCCGGTATGCAGAGCTACGCCATGACTTGGCGCGGCGAGGAAAGCCCATCGGACCGAACCACATGCTGATCGCCGCCCAGGCCCTGGCCTCAGATCTCGCCGTAGTCACGGCGAACCTACGGGAGTTCTCTCGGGTTCCGAGGCTCGCGGTCGAAGACTGGCTCGCCTGAGCACATCACTCCAGCCTCGAGAAGATGCGGGATCTTTGTGCGGCGCTGGTAGCCCTAATGTGCTCTAGTCGAACACCCTGGTGGGTTGGATGCGGCAGTTCGAGGCGCGTTGTGCCGCCAGCTCGCCGTGATCCCGGACCTTCTCCAACCCAAGGAGGCAGTGGAGACTAAGCGGGATCTTTTGGGGATCTTCTGGTTTCCGAAGATCCAGACCCGCATCATTCGTCTAGAGCCTCTGCGACGAGCCCACGGAGCACCAGGCGGCAGTAGTCGAAGATTGACGGCTCGAACTCGCTCCTCACGGCGTCGAACTCCTCTCGCCTCATGACTTCTTCGACGACTGGCGGGGGGTTGGCGCTCGGCCACGCTCCCGCGATGGCCATCGCGAGGAATCTCATGAACAGCTGCATCTGCCCGGGCGAGAGCTCGGGCAGCGCTCGCCGAACTCCATCGACAGTCTGAAAAGCCGCGCCATTGAACTGCCGTTTGAAGTGGAGCACGGCATCGGCGCTGACGTTGTGCTCGAGCACCGAGGAGAGTGCGCTCAACAGCATGCAGAACCGTGGGCGTGCCGCGGTCGCCGAAGCGAACGCGCGGGCGACGGCATCGACGTCTCGGGACCCGCTGAGGGGCTCGAGACGCTGCTCGACATCGGCCGCCCATCCGCGGACCTCTTCGACCGCAAGCTCGAGAAGGATGGCCTCGCGACTCTCGAAGTAGCGGTAGCAGCTGGCTTTGGAGACGCCGGACTGCCGCGCGATCTCGGAAAGGGTCGTCCCCTCGACGCCGCTTTCGTCGAGAAGCGAGATTGCGGCCGAGAGGATGGCCTCCCGACGCTCCGCTTTCTCCTCGGGTCGGCGAGCCCTCTGCCACTCGGTGCGGGCAGGTGGCTCCGGTTCACTCTCCTGGGCTCGATCTCTACTCATATCGACCTTGACAACAAACCGCCGGTTCGTTAATTATGGACTGACGGTTCGCTAATTGGGAACCGCCGGTCCGCAACCGATCCTACGACAGTGCGCCGCGTGGCTCTTCGTCCTAAAGCGACGACTCGCCTCGACGCAGGAGAAGCAAAGAGATGAAGTACCTACCGCTCGGAAATACCGGCCTCTACGTTTCGCAGATCACTCTGGGTGCGATGACCTTCGATCACGAGGACGGCATGTTCGGGAAGCTCGTCGGAGGGACCGGTCAGGAGCTGGCGACCCGGATGGTGGACATGTCGATCGAAGCCGGCGTGAACCTCTTCGACACGGCCAACATCTACGGCATGGGCGAATCCGAGATCATGCTCGGCAACGCACTCGGATCGCGTCGCGGCGACGTCCTCGTGGCGACGAAGTTCAACAATCCGATGGGAGCCGGCCCGAACCA
>JANQPS010001268.1 GCA_028285365.1 Thermoanaerobaculia bacterium
GGCGCGCCGGTTCCCGACGAGCCCACGAAGAGCTTCGTGCCGTCCGGAAGGGTGAGGTCGCGGCCGTTGGCCTTCTTCGTACCGTCTTTGGCCCGGTAGCCGTCGACGACGATCACCGTACCGATTGCCAGAGACCTCTTCGTCACTCCACGTCGATAGAGCGTGTTGGGTGTGCCGCCTTCGATCATCCACTCTCCGGCGAGCTCCGCCGGCTCCTCGACTTCGATGTGAAACCAGGTGTGGGGATTGATCCACTGCGTCTTGACCACGGTGCCCTTCAGCTGCAGCGGCTGGTCGGCGTCGAATTCGGCGGAGAAGGCGTGGTGAGCCAGAGCCGGCACAGACAGGAGCGCGACCGAGGCGGCCACGACCACGGCGCCAAGAGTGCTGATTCTGAGGGGAAAAGCTGACTTTGCCTTGATTCGCATGGGTCCTCCGTCACTCCCGGGCCACCTGTCTGCCGACCAGCCGGCAGATGTTCAGTTGGCTGGCTGTTTGCGCAGGTGGCCGTACATCAACTCCTCGGCAAACTCTACGCACTTGAACTCGAGCAGCTGGACGTTGGCGTCGACACGTCGATAGAGCGGCATCTTCATCTGCCATGGGCGAGTGAAGACTTTCGGGTCTTCGATCGTCACCTCGTACAGCAGGTGATAGGGACTCTGGGCCGTAAAACGTTCCTCGACCTCGAGCTCTTCGCTGTGAAAGTTCCCGGAGCTGTCGAACCACGTATCAGGCACGTGATCTGTGACGTCGATCACCAGGGTCTCACCTTCCCAGCGCCCCAGAGAGTGGCCCATCCAGTTGTCCGCAGGACTCTCGAAGTCCGGGCGATCGATGTAGACGACTCGACTCGCGCTCGCGAACTCGTAAGCCATCAGGATCACGTCTTTGCTCTGGACGATCTGAAACGGGAACGGCATGTAGGTGGCACGCGGAATGCCGGGCATGAAGCACTTGACGGCCGGGTCGAGCTTCATCCAATTCGCCTGATTCTCTTTCTGCTTCTCCGCTGCCCAGCTCTGGTAGGGAATCTCGCCACCGACGACCACGCCTTGCCCCGCCGGGATCGAACCGATCGCACCGAGCTCGACAACCGGTCCCATGCGCGCCTCGTGGCCGCGAATGTCCCAGTGTGCGCTTCCCAGCGCCTGCCAGATGCCACCCAGGTCAGGATTGCCGTCCACCGTGCGCGGAGCGCGGTAGTCCTGTGAGACAGCAGGTGCTGACAGCAGGGCAGCCGCCAGCAGGATCGCAGGCACGGATCTGTTTGCCATGGCGCTCGACTCGATCGGGTTGTCCGGAATCTCCGGTCATCCTAGCCGACGACCATGACGACCGCTCTCAATCGAACCGCGGCTTGCGTTTCTCCCGCAGGGCCGCCGCGCCTTCTTTCACGTCATGGCCCATGAAGTTGAGCATCTCGAAAGCCAGGCTGGCGTCGAACGCTGGCGCCGCCTGCTGCACCCAGAGATTGAGGGCGCGCTTGGTCCAGCGGGCCGCATCCTGCGGACCGGTTGCGATCCGACGGGCAACGTTCAGGGCTTCGTCCATCAGGTTCTCGAGCGGCACGCTCTTGCTGACCAGTCCGATCTGATCCGCGGTTTTCCCGTCGACGAAGTCCGAGGTGATCAGGTAGTACTTGGCTTTGGCCAGGCCACACAGCAACGGCCAGATGATGTTGGCGTGGTCGCCTGCAGCCACACCGAGACGGATGTGCCCGTCGGTCAGGCGAGCCTCCTCTGCCATCAGGCTGATGTCGGCCATGAGTGCCACCGCCAACCCGGCCCCGACGGCAACCCCGTTGATGGCCGAGACGATCACCTTGTCGCAGCGCATCATGCGGTAGACGATGTCTCCCGCCTCTTTGAAGGCGACCTTCATGCCGTCGTAGTCGCCCACCATCGTCTCGATCCACTCGAGGTCACCACCGGCAGAAAACGCCTTGCCGGCACCGGTCACGACCACCACTCGAGTGGCGGGATCGCTATCGATGTCCTGCCACACCTCGCTGAGCGCACGATGGGTGGCGGCGTCGGTCGCATTGAGGCGATCCGGGCGGTTGATCGTCATCAGCAACACCCCGACGTCGTCTCCATCGAAGAGAACCCGTTCGAACGAAAGCCCGGGATACTGGTCGAAGTAGTCGCTCATCGAAGGTCCTCTTTGCTCGGCACCGTCGGCACCGAGGCGTCCAGAAGCGATTCTGTTGAGCCAGCGAAACGAGCCAGCTCACGGTAGAAGGGAAGGTGGTGGTCATAGTAGCCGCGCAGAGCGTCGTGGTTGAACACCGTGTGCTCGTAGGACGTCGAGTGCGCGTGGATACCCGAGCTCTCCGCAGCGCCCCGGTGCCACTCTCTCCAGCTGTCCCACTCGCTGCGGTGTCCTGGCTGCCACGTGGTCACACCGTCGAGCGTCGGCAACCCGGCAAACTCAGACAGTCTCGCCAGCTCACCTTCCGGATCCTCGACGAGAGACTCCGCGCTGATCACCAGCGGCATCTCACCGACGAGTTGTCGCACGCGCCTGAAGAGGAGACACAAAGACTCGATACCCATCTCCTCGAGAGAGCACTTCGGGTCGACTGCATAGTAGGAGGCGATCGCCTGCGCCGGGTCACGAATCAAGAACACGTGCCGAGCGACTCGTAGGAGCTCGTCGTCCGCGAGGAGCTCCCCGAGACAGTGATACGCCATGTCCTTGAAGAAGACTGGCTGACGCTGCGATGACTCGAGGAGCGATTCGCGAATCGCCCCGTAGGTTCTCGGCTTGCTTTTGTCGAGCCGCAGGTGCGGAGCCTGACCTCGCTCCTCATGAACGTAGTAGAGGTAGGAGAACGGTTCGTGGACGACCAGCAGATCGTCCCGCTCCATCATGGCCCGCTCGAGAGCAGTCGACCGTGAGCGCGGATGGCACCAGAGAGCGATCAGAGAGCGAGTACGCACGTTGTCCTCCTGAATCGCGAGCACGTCAGAGGCCACGACAAAGAGCCTGCCCGGAATCGGTCCGGCGATCTTGTCAGACCTGCATCACGCGTCGCGGTGTCCGCTCGCCCAAGCGCCGGCATCCTTGACACGGTGCGAACCCGATATTAGTCTCGCCTAATATTAGCTACAACACGCAGAGGCACCATGACACTCGACATCCACCGCGCCATCGGAGCCGTCGCCCGTGAGGTCACAGTCCGCGACCTCAACGGACGACCCGCTGAGGCCATCACCGCGACCAGGACCTACGACACCGACATCGATGACTTGTGGGACGCCCTGACGAACGCCGAGCGCCTCCCTCGGTGGTTCCTCCCGATTACCGGTGATCTGAAACTCGGTGGCCGCTACCAACTCGAGGGGAACGCCGGTGGCGAGATCACCAAGTGTGAGCCACCGCGTCGTCTCTCGGTCACCTGGGAATTTGGCGGGGACATCAGCTGGGTCGACGTCGAGCTCAGCCCGGACGGGGATGAGGGAGCTCGACTCCGACTGGCGCACCTGGCGCACACACCCGAAGACTTCTGGGAAGAGTATGGAGCGGGCGCTACCGGAGTGGGCTGGGATCTGGCACTCCTCGGACTCGGCGAGCACTTCACCGACAGCCCTGCGATCTCTCCGGAGAACTCCGATGCCTGGCTGGGCTCGAACGAAGGCAAAAGCTGTATCCGGGCGAGCAGTGACGCTTGGTACCAAGCTGCCGTCGACGGCGGCGAAGACCCAGCTGGAGCGCGCGCGGCAGCCGATCGTACGACCGCCTTCTACGGCGGAGAGCCCGAACAGCCGGCAGCCGACTGATGCACGCGTTCGACGTCCTCGGTGACCCGGTCAGGCGCCGTATGTGCGAGCTACTCGCTGGCGGCGAGCAGAGCGCGGGGCAGATCGTCGAGGTGATCGAGAAGGAGTTCGGGATCACCCAGTCGGCGGTATCCCAGCATCTGCGCGTCCTGCGCGAGAACGGTTTCGCCAGCGTCCGTCGAGACGGAGCGCGGCGGCTCTACTCGGTCGAGAGCGAGCCGTTTCAGCAAATCGACAGCTGGCTCGAGCCGTTCCGAGCTTTCTGGGAGCATCGGCTCGAAGCCCTCGCCACGGAGATCGCTCGCGGGAAGAAAAGAAAGAAGGAGCGCAAATCGAGGAGCTGACGCGCCGACGACTCACCCTCGCTGGACTCGCATCTCCTTGATGCCGGCAATGAAGTTCGAGCGGAGCCGCTTGATCTCGCCTACCGGTTCCAGACGAGGAAAACGCGGCAGGAGCTCCTCGAAGACCACGCGCAGCTGAAGCTCGGCAAGGCGCGCTCCAAGACAGAAATGCTGTCCGAAGCCGAAGCCGAGCTGCATCGGGCCCTCACGCGCGACGTCGAACTCGAATGCCCGCTCGAAGGCGTCTTCGTCGCGGTTCCCCGAGCAGTACCAGAGCACCACCTTGTCACCGCGCTTGATCTTCTGGCCGCGGATCTCGGTGTCGACGGTAGCCGTGCGACGCATGTGGATGACCGGAGTCACCCAGCGAACGATCTCGCTGACCGCCCCGGCAATCAAGTCGGGCTGCTCGACCAGGAGCTGGCGCTGACTCGGATGTTCGGCGAGGGCAAGTAGGCCACCGGAGATCGAATTGCGAGTGGTCTCGTTGCCCGCCACGATCAAGAGTCCGAAGGCTGCCAAGTAGCGCTGCATCGTCATGGGCTCACCGTCGATGCGTGCATGAACCATCATGGAGATGAGATCGTCACCCGGCTCCGCCATCCGCTGCTGGTAGAGCTCGAGCGCGTACAGCGACATCTCTTCCCAGCACTGAGCCATGTATTCGTCCGACGCCCGCATGTCGGGGTCGTCTTCGGCGACGATGGCATTGCTCCAGCGGAACAGATCCGCCTGCCGCTCGTCCGGCACCTGAAACAGCTCCGCGAGCATCTGAATCGGAAGCTCGACGGCGACCTTCTCGACGAAGTCTGCTTCGCCCTCTTCGTCCAGGACCTGCTCGAAGCTGTCGAGTATGGTGCGCGCCCGACGACGAATGCCTTCTTCCATCCCGAGGACGCGTTTGCTCATCAGCCCCGGCAAGATCGTCGCGCGGTACTGAGTGTGCTCCGGCGGATCCATGCTGATCATCGACTTGATCTGCGACGGCTCCTCGTTCTCACGCGGAGTCAGGGCACGCTCGGACTCGTCGAAGATCCGGTGACCACCCCACTCCGCGTCTGACGAGAACACCTTGGGGTTCTTCGAGACCGCGACGATGTCGTCGTAGCGAGTCAGGCCCCAGAACCCTTCATGATTCGGATCGTCGGGTTCCGGATTCCAGAAGACCGGACTCTCACGCCGAAGCGTGGTGAAGAGCTCATGTGGGATACCGCTCAGGTAGAGCTCCGGATCGCGCAGGTCGAGTTTCTCGGACGGTTCAGCTGTGGCGGTCATGGATCGCTCCATCGATGTCGGCTTCTAGCTGGGGAGAAGCAGGGCTCGTGTGTCTCGCAGTGACTGCGGTGGCAGAGAACACCAAGATGCCCCATGATGACGGACTCGAGAGTCCACCGTCTCGAAGATTCGCCTCTTCCGGGTCCCCATGCACAGAAACAGCAACGTTGTCCCCCGAGGTCGCCATCCCAGGAGAAGCGGTAGCCCCACGCAACCGCGTTCGGGCCTGTGGGCCTGGTGTCTCCTGCTCGTGGCCAGTACTCCCGGCCTGGCTCAGGGGCCCTGGACCATCGAGGTGGACTCCCCCGGTGTCTACTCGGTCTCCTACGAGGATCTCCTCGAAGCGAGTGAGGGTGCGAGTGAGGGTGCCATTCGACCCGTCGAGAGCCGAACCCTCGTGCTCTCTCACCTCGAACGCGAGCAGCCACTGTGGTTGAGCGACGGCGGCGACGACACGTTCGGCCCTGGAGACCGCGCCACCTTCGCGGTCACGAGAAGTCAACTCAGAGGACCTGACAGACACCCGGCAACCTCTCTTCATCCACTGGTTCTCAGCGTTGTGGCCGCGCCGCGCTCCGAGGTGCGAGCTCTGTCGAGCCTTCCGACACCTACTGCCCAGGACATCTCCAACGCAGAACCGGCCGCAGTGCAGCGAATCTGGCATTTCGAAGAGGACCGGGTCCGAGCTCCCCTCACGGGACCTGACTACTACGTTCCGACGATGTGGTTCTGGACCGTTCTCAGCCAGCGGGAATCATCCGCTTTCGAGATGCCCCTCGGAGACATCCTCACCAGCGAGAGTCCTGGCCGACGATCGCCGACTCTAGAGATCTCGATCAGCCTCTTGGGCTGGTCGGATCCCAAGGGGGATCTCGGGGTACCTCAGCACCAGGTCGACATCCTGGTCGACGACAGCAAGGTTGGCGAAGGGCAATGGAATGGCCGCACGCTTCACGAAGTGAAGGTCAGCGTTCCCGCCGCGACGGTCGGCCCGGACTCCAGGCTCAGGCTCAAGGTGCCCAAGCGCCAACGAGCAGGCGCTTTCGACGGCGACGAGCCGATCATCGACATCGTCTACCTGGACACCATCGAGGTTCTTCAGCCGATCGACCAGCCCAGAAACGACTCCGAGCGACCACTTCGGATCACACCCGCCAACCAGTGGCGCTGGCTACCGGCCGGGGAATCATCGGAGTCGGTGCTGGCTACGGAGTCCGGATTGGCCACGACCCACAACGGTCGGCTTTGGCTCGGCCCAGCAGATACCGAGAGCGAAGTCTGGATTG
>JANQPS010000265.1 GCA_028285365.1 Thermoanaerobaculia bacterium
GCGAACGTCCCCGTGTTCTGATCCTCGGCTACGGGCTCGGTGCCATGGGCTCGCGCATCGCCCATCTGCGGCCCCGGGCCGAGATCCACGGAGTCGAGCCCAACGCCGACTACGTCAAAGTCGCTAGCGAGCGTGCTCCGGCAACGGTCGTCATCCACCACGACGACGCACTCTCGTTCTTGAGACGGACCCGGAAGAGGTTCGATCTCGTCATCGACGACTGTTTCGCGCTGCGCGACGGTGACGTGCGCCGCCCCGAAGATCTCGGTCCGGTCGCCGGCCTCGTGGCTCGCCGTTTGGCTCAGAACGGCCTGGCGATCCAGAACGTCCTGCCGGACGAAAAGGTCGGGGTCCGTGAGGAGCTCGCGGAGTTCTCCCGCTACTACCCCACGGTCGAGACCCGGCGGTTCAGAGACTGGGAAAACGTACTGGTGCTGGGCTCACGACGACCCCTCCCCGACGGTTGGCGACGTCGATTGAGCTGACGCCTTCTCCCTGCCTCTCTCGTTCTCCTTCTCGGACTTGGCCCGGGCTGCTCGTTCAGCCTGTCCCTCACGGTACGCGATGTAGACCGTACTGCCGAAGATCAGCGCACCTCCGGCATAAGTCCAGATGACGGGTACCTCGCCAAAGGCGAAGTAGCCGACCACGCTCGCCCAGATCAGCCGCGAGAAGTCGAACGGCATGACCGTCGTGGCATCCGCCAGTCGAAAGCCTTCGGCCATGACGTACTGCGCGCCAGCCCCCAGCGAGCCCAGGAGAACCAGCCAGGCAAGGTGAGTCGGAGTCGGCCACTCCCAAACAGCCAGCGCTGGAACCAGCGAAAGCGGCGTCATCACGACGCCCATGTAGGCGGTCAGCGTCAGGCTCGACTCGGTCGCCGAGAGGCGCTTGATCACGACCATCGCCAGGGCCCACATCACCGACGAACCCAACACCAGACCGGCCCCGAGATTGAAAGGCACGACACCCGGGCGAAGAATCACCAGGGCGCCGATGAACCCGACCAGCAGGGCAACGACGCGTCGCAGCCTGATCCGTTCTCCCAGAATCAGAACAGCTCCGATAGTTCCGAAGAGGGGCGCGGTGAAGCTCAGCGCAGACACCTCTGCAAGAGGCGCAAACATCAGCGCGGTGTAGAACATCAGCATGGCGCCGATCTGCAGTCCGCCGCGGAGTAGATGCCCCGACAGTCGCCGAGTGTGAAAGGCGTTGCCTCCGTGACGCATCAGAAACGGCACCAGCACCAGCAGGCCGAACAGGTTCCGGAAGAAGGCGATCTCGAACGAGTGCAACGCCTCACCAACGTGGCGAATCACGCCGTGGCTGAGCGTGAAGCCGAGCGCCGACGCCGTTACGCAGAGCGCAGCTCGAGCGGTCTGGTTGTTCATGCCTTGGTCCGGTACACCTTGGCGTGCCGATCGTCTTGCCGGTCAGGCCTCGAGAGACCACAATCGGCTCAGGTTCGGCGCGCCGCTCAGACGATCAGACAAACGTCGTCGAAACTGGGGCGCGGCAGTCGCTCGAACAGACCGTCCGGGTCTCCGTAGCCAATCGAGCAGATGAAGTTGGAGATGATGCGACCGCCTGGGAAAAACAGCTCGTCGACGCCTGCGTTGTCGAATCCGGACATCGGGCCACAGTCCAAGCCGACCGAGCGAGCCGCAATCATGAAGTAGGCGCCTTGGAGAGTCCCGTTGCGAAACGCCGTGATCTCCGCCAGCTCCTTGCTGTTCTCGAACAGCTTCTCCATGCTCGGATCGTGCGCAAAGAGCGTCGGAAGTCGCTCGAAGAATCGCAGGTCGTAGCCGAGAACCGCAGTGACGGGCGCTTGACGAATCTTGCTGGCGTTACTGTCCATCGCCACGCTGGCGAGCTTCTCCTTCTGCTCGGCCGAGCGAACGAAGACGATACGCACGGGAAAACCATTGGCGCTCGTCGGTCCCCACTTCATCAGGTCGTAGAGATCGTGGAGCTGCTCGTCGCTGACGTCACGATCTAGCCACTTGTTCTGACTCCTGGCCTCTCGGAAGATGATGTCGAGAGCGTCGGACTCGAGGAGTCGGCTCGCGGAATCGGTCATGGCTCTGGCTCCCAGACTGAGGTGAGACGGCTTACTGGATGCGAATTTGCTCTCGGCCCGCGGCCCAGGCAGAGGGACGCAGGATAGCGCAGCGTCGAAGCCGGGCAGCAGACCGGCCGACAGTCGCACGGCGTCTATACTGGCCGCACCTCTGTCCTACGAATTGCCCGAACTCCCGCGCCGTCGACGCACCGCGCGACGGTGAACCGTACTTCCAGGGCATCACTGTGGTCTGGATGACCGTGCTCTCGAGGAGGCTCCGTGTCGGAACAAGAAGCTCCCCAGCCCGCTGATGGCTCCGCAGGTGATCGCCGCTACGCCAACTACGTCCTCGCGATTCTGGTCCTGGTCTACGTCTTCAACTTCATCGATCGACAGATCCTGTCGATCCTCGCCGAAGAGATCAAAGCAGACCTCGGGCTCTCCGACGCCGACATCGGCTTTCTCTACGGCACCGCCTTTGCCGTTTTCTACGCCGTCTTCGGCATTCCTCTCAGCCGTCTGGCGGACGTCTGGAATCGCAAGAAGCTGATCTCGATAGGCCTCTTCTTCTGGAGCTTCATGACCGCTCTTTCCGGAACCGCCCGCAGCTTCGCCAGCCTGGCGACCTATCGCATCGGCGTCGGCATCGGCGAGTCGAGCGCCAGCCCGGCAGCCTTTTCGATGCTGGGCGACTACTTCCCGGCGCGACTCCGGGCCACCGCCGTCGCGATCTACTCGAGCGGGGTCTACATCGGTTCCGGCCTGGGAATCATGATCGGCGGTCTCATCGTCGACAACTGGAACGAAGCTTTCAAGGACGGTGGCGCACCATTTGGCCTGGTTGGCTGGCAGGCCGCCTTTTTTGCCGTCGGCGTGCCAGGTCTCATCATGGCCTTCTGGGTCTGGACCATCAAAGAACCGGTTCGCGGAGCGTCGGAAGGCATCGTCCAAGAAGGCGACACGCCGCCGCCGCTGGAGGTCCTGTCGAAAGAGACGGCTGCCGTCCTGCCGCCTTTCACCATCTTCTCGTTGCAGCGGACCGCCGGCAGTCGTGCCGTGATGATCAACCTCGCGATCGCCGCCGCCTGCGCCGCGGCAGCCTGGGGGATGATTTCCTGGCTCGGCTCACCAGCACAGTGGATTGCGCTCGCCATCGGTCTGTACTGCTTCTTCTCCTGGACGCAGGGACTCGCTCGTCGAGACAAGCCAGCGTTCCAGATGATCTATCGATCGCCTGCGGTCGTCTACGGGATGGTCGGTTTCGCCTGGCTCGGCTTCGTCGGTTACGGAGCTGGCTTCTGGGGTCCTCCGTTCTTC
>JANQPS010001292.1 GCA_028285365.1 Thermoanaerobaculia bacterium
TTGGACATGGTGTTCGGTGATCTCCGAGGTAGTTGGCCGACGCGCGAGCAACCGGCGCCAGCTGAAGAAGGGGGAACATTCGAAACGTAGCTGCCAACAGCCTACCTGATCCGGGCTAGTCCGCGCCGGCGAACGCTGCAAAGTGCAGGATCATGATCTCGCGCATGATCTCGCGGGAACGACCGAAATCGTGAGTTCGGCACACTAAGCCGAGTGAATTCAGAGATTCCGTTTGCGCTGAGGCCGACGTCGTGACATGCTGCGCTCGAGCACGAGCAGGGACCGCGCGTAACTCACGCGCCTTTCTGACGCCCTTCCCCGACGAGCGGGTGAGCTCCTAGTCACAACGACCCTTCCCAAGGGCGGGATCCGGTCGGCGGCCAGCTACTTCACTTCTCACTGCAGCCGCCCACTCAAGACAAGGAACTCCTGTCCCCGTCAGCCCGGAGAGGCCACTGGGGATCAGCTCGCGTCAAACGACGCGTTCTCCGAGCACGGCTCCTCAGCACCACGGCAACCGTGGCAAGGAGCCAACGATCGCTCGCACGACAAAGCGGCGATTGCGGTGGCGCTGCGCCACGCAAGGCGAAGATCGCGCACAAGTCGATCGCCGTCTGCACGCGCTGCATCGCCAGCTCGAGCAGCGTCTGCTGGGGCCAAGGGAGTACCTGCCTTGCACAACATTCGAGAACAGGATTCAAGAAACGATCATGAGACAGCCCTCTAACTCAACTCACAACTCATCACGAGCCCACAATCCTGGCCAACGAGACGATCAGGGTCAGCGTCCATCGCGACGACGGCGACGCCGACCCAGGCCCGCCGGGAAGTCTTCCGAGGGGTCCACGAGACCGCACACCAGGTCCCGGAACGCCGGACCCCGGCCTCAAACCCCCAGGCCCGAGAGCTCGAGTGCCTTCAAGGCACTCGGTCTCCACAACGAGATTCTCTGCGCCCTCGACCAGAGCGGCTACCAGTCGCCCACCCCGATTCAGAGTCAGGCAATTCCTCCGGTTCTCCGGGGCCGCGACCTGCTCGGATGTGCACAGACGGGAACCGGCAAGACGGCAGCTTTTGCCCTGCCCATTCTCGACCTCCTGAATCGCAGCGAGCCCGGTCCGCGCGGAAACCGACTTCCCAGAGCTCTCGTTCTGGCTCCCACGCGCGAGCTTGCTGCCCAGATCCACGCCAGCTTCGAGCAGTACGGAAGGTTCTTGCCTCTGCGATCGACGGTCGTCTTTGGCGGAGTCTCGAAGCGACCCCAGACGACGGCGCTACGCCGCGGTGTCGACGTCCTGGTCGCAACTCCCGGGCGTCTCCTCGATCTCATGGGCGAGGGAGTCCTGGAGCTGTCGAACATCGAGATCATGGTCCTCGACGAAGCCGACCGGATGCTCGACATGGGATTCATCCACGACGTGAAGCGCATCGTCGCGGCGACTCCTGACGAGCGCCAAACGTTACTGTTCTCGGCCACGCTGCCGCCAACCATCGAGAAGCTCGCCGCCGAGACTCTCGACGATCCGGTCGACGTTGCCGTAGCTCCGGTCTCTTCGACCATCGAAACCACCGAGCAGCTGCTGTACTCCGTCGATCGGCCACGCAAACTCTCGCTGCTGTACACGCTTCTCCAGAACCAAGAGATGCAGCGCGTCCTCGTGTTCAGCCGGACGAAACACGGCGCCAACAAAGTGGCCAAGAAGTTGAGTGGCGCTGGAGTCGCGACAGAAGCCCTGCACGGAAACAAGTCACAGGCGGCGCGCGAGCGCGCTCTCGACGGCTTCAAGCGCGGCCAGGTCCGCGTGATCGTCGCCACCGATCTGGCTGCACGGGGACTCGACGTCAAAGGTCTGTCCCACGTGATCAACCTCGATCTGCCGAACGAGCCGGAGACTTATGTCCACCGCATCGGTCGAACTGGACGAGCCGGTGCCGTGGGGGTCGCTCTGTCGTTTTGCGCACCCGAGGAGCGAGGCCATCTGGCCTCGATCGAGCGGCTCACGCGAACGCCTTTGGACCGCCTCGACCTGCCATCCCTCTTGTCGCTGCCTGTGCCAAAGACGCCTTCGACATCGGCATCGCCACAGGAATCGACGTCGTCGCCGTCGAAGGCCAACGCGAGAACCAGGAACCGCAACAAGTCTCGGCGAGACCCTCGGGGGCCTGCTTCGGAGCGACCGTCCCGACCCTCGTCGACTCACGCCTCAGGAAAGAGCAGACGCCGTTCGGACGACGGAGGGTCGATCGCCCACGACAGCGATTCGCCGAAGTCTGGACGGGGGCGCGGTCGCAAGACGACCAGGCCGAAAGACGGGGCCGGCACCTCCGGTGCGTCGCAGTCGCCCAATCAAGCCCCGTGGTGGGGAGGCGCCCGCAAGTCGCGGGGCCGGGGCGGGCGCCCGCGGCACGCACGCTGATCCCAAACAGCTCGGCCCATAGAACCCTCTGAACAGTTGACGATCCCTGTCCGTCGTCGTCTCACCTCGCGACCTTGCCGCGCGATCGAGACGCCGACGGCGCGGCTCACGACGACTGTCACGAGCCGAGAGCCAAGCAGCCCAGTGTGCATCCGAGCCCAGTCGAGCGCGCACAGTGCTCGGCACATGGATCGGACCCACGGTCTACCAAGAGGGCGTGACGGGTACACTGTCGGTGCTACCGCATCGTGTGGCAGACCCGTGAACGGCATCCGGAGGCGGCTCGACTCTTTTGCTCCAGCCTGCGCGTCGTACAACACGCCCCTTGATCTCGGGAGTCGTGCTCTGGCTCGTGACCTCGACTCTGCCGGTCCTTTCGCAGGAGCAGGCTTCGGTCACCGACATGCTGGCCAACCTCGCCAAGGTAGGTGGCCCGTTCACCGACAGCGCACGCGTCGCCGAGAGCCTCGAACGACAACTCGAGGAGTCCACCGATCCGCGGCAACGGGTCTCGCTGGCTTTCGCCTGGGGCAAGGAGCTCCTCGCGGCCGGCGAAACGGAAAAAGCCATCGAAGCTTTCATGGGCCTGCGAGCCCTCTTTCAGCAGCCGAACGTCGACGCGCACCCGGCTCTCGACCGGCAACTCGGCGAGCAGCTAGCGATCGCCTACCTGCGACTCGGCGAGCAAGAGAACTGCCTTGCCATGCACGGATCGCGCTCGTGCATCATTCCCTTGGACAAAGAGGCCTGGCATACGGCGCAGCGCGGAGCAAAAGCCGCCAAGAGCGAACTGGCCAGGCTCCTGGCCAGCGATCGGGATCTGGGTTACCGCTGGCTCTACAACATCGCCGCCATGGCGCTCGGCGAGTATCCCGACGGCGTACCTGACGCGTACCTGATTCCCGAGAGCGCCTTCGAATCGGCACACGATCTGGCGCGGTTCGACGACCGTGCACCTGCGGTCGGTCTCGACGTCGTCGGAACTGCCGGCGGTGCGCTGAT
>JANQPS010001312.1 GCA_028285365.1 Thermoanaerobaculia bacterium
CGACCGGCCCGGCTGACTAGCGAAAGCGCCGGCCGCGCTCGACCACACCAGCTCGACGTTCTGAAGCAAGGCGATGTGGCGAAGCACGTCGCCGCGCACAGCGTGAGGTCAGCATATTTGTCTTCGGAGACGGTGCCGACGTCGCCGATCCCCCCCTGTGCCACGGCGGGCCTATAGGTCGCGGCCTGAATCGTCTCCATCGGATCGACACCAAACGTGTCGACCAGATCTCGAGCTCGCGCCAGGTCGAGTCGGAGTGAAACGTCAAAGGGGACACCGCGGTCGGTGCCGATGAGCATGACGACTCCAGACTCGCGTAGCTGGGCGAACTTGCGCCGGAGAGTCGGACGTCGGCGCGGCATCAGCTGGTAGTCGTCGAGAGCGGGCTGGCTCTCGTCAGCGGCTGCACGGCGGCGCGACGACCTGTTCTGCTACCCAGTCCGGCAGCTCGGACACGACCTGACCGATCTCCTCGCCATGATCCACCAGGGCCTGCGCGAGGTCAGGCTCGAGCCCCTTCTCGGCCCGAGCCAACTCGTGCAGGAGCGCTTCTCGCCGCGCCGGCCGCGAACCGTCGAGCAGGAACCTCACGAGCATCGCGCTCGCAGCGTAGCGCTCACGGCGTCCCTCCGAGCGGGTGAAACCTTCGAAGGTCGAGCTCAGTAGATCGAGATCGAACCCTCGTCGCCTCCAAGAATCCAGGACACACCCGAGCTCCACGAGCTGTCCGCTGGCGAACTCGTTGCGATAGACCACGAGCTCACCTCGTTCGTACCCGGACGAAACGGTGCGCTGAAGCTGAGGGAATGACCCGAGGTTGGAGCAGTCACCGTTGATGGAAGCCGAGATCGCCATCTCCTCCGCCAACCCCTCATCCAACCACACGGGCAGAGTGAGCCCAAAGCGACGTTCGTTGAAAAGATGGACCACCTCATGGACGAGGAGCGCCACGGCACGCTGGTAGCGACGGTCGTCCACCCTGAGAGCCGCGACACCTGCACCGGCGTGACCACCGCTGTCGATGTGGGCGAGGTGGGACTCGGTCGAGGCGTACCGTTCATAGTCGCGGGCCTTGGCAAAAGCCACGACTCGTAGTTTGTCGCCTCCCAGACCGATCGACTGTCCGCCGTACCGCGCCGCATAGGCCTCGGGCAGGCAGCGCAGCGCTGAACGCAGAGCCAGGCGCACACGCGACTGCGACGGTAGATCCGACAGCAGCCAGAAGCTGCCAACGCTCTCCGGCTCCTCAGACAGGATCTCGCGAGCTCGCTGCCAGCGCTCTTCGCCGAAGTCAGGATCATCGACACGCACCGGAGCGATCGCAATCGTCAGGTCCTCGAGAACCCGCTCGGGCACCGGTTGTTCGAGATCGACCCAGCCCTTGATCGACTCGACTCTCACCAACGCCCAGCGGTCTGACCGCTCGAAGAGCTCGACCGCCGTGCGGGCGTCGATCTCGAACATGACAGGTGACTCGGGCCTCGGTTCCGAGCGCAAGACGCTGCCTGCAGGAAGCTCGACCTGCTCCGCGTCGAAGGCGCTCGGGGCGATCGCCGCGCTGGCGCCCAACACCTTGCGCTCCGTTTCTTGTGCAAACGCGCTCGTCCCGCTGCCAGAAAGCAGGATCGACGACAGAAGAGCTAGACAGATCCGGACGAAACCGACACGACGAACCCTGGCTCTACGCATCAGTTCGCCCGACTGACGCCGGGAGGCAGCCCCACGATCTCGACCTCGCTGGGCAGGTGAATGCCTCCGAACCAGAGGACCTGTTGACGCTCGAGGTCCTTGACCAGTCGCCTCACGGCCTTCGCCAGTTTGAAGCCGTCCGAGACGTCCGTCATTTCGCCCCATCCGTGGTCGACGTCCTTCCACGAATCAGGATCGGTCGTCCACACTCGCAGCGGTACATCGAGCTTGCTGAGGTAGTGACGGACCCCCTGGGGTGTCAGTCTGCTGATGTCCGAGGCTCGTTCTCCCAAGACCACGACCACCGCGCGCCGCCGTCCACGCTGGGCCGCGTTGAGTCCGCTCACGGCCACGGCGTCAGCGAGTTGCTGGGCGTCGGGCGATCCCTTGGGCCAGCTCATGCGCCCGAGCAGCCAGGGGAGCTCGCCATCGCTGGCGGCAAAGTCAGCGCTCCTCGGGAAGAGGACGTAACGTCGCTCGCCGGTTCCGCGGGCTCGGGGAATCGTCCACAGGAAGCGCGCTCGATGCTCCTTCTCGAGAGACGCTGGCACGTAGCCGCTCGGCGCCCGGTTCGGAGCTCGGCGGCCGACCACCTTCTTGAGGACTTTCTCCGCTCTCAGATCACGAACGAACACCACCTCGGCAGGCCCCTTCTCGCGCGCGGCGAGCTTCGAAGAACCATCTGGGCCCCGCAGTTCGAGCTGGCCGCCGTCGGTCGGGAGCTGGCTTCGAGCGGACGTCTGCACGACGATCGCGGTGAGGTCGGTATCGACCTGATCCACGTAGTAGCCGCCAAAACTGGCTTCGGCGACGGCGCTGAGATTGTCCTTCCAATCAGCCTCCACTCTGAGGAAGTGGAGCTGGTCAGGGTCGTACGGCGGTAGCTGTATGTTCGTCGGGTCGACGATACTCAGAGGGCGACCATCGAGGCTCGCCGTCAACCGTTCGGGTGCCTTGCCTTCGACACTCTCCCAGGTAATGCTCACTCGGCTCCGCTGGCCGCTGTCGTCGAGATCGAGAGCGAGCTCGATCTCGGCGTGGGAACGAGGCAGGTTGACCCACTGCCGAATTCGATCGATCTCCTCGCCCATGGCGTCGTACGCGATCGCCTCGAGGCGATGGGGCTCGAGGAGTTGGCCGAAGTCGCACTCAAAAGTCCATGGCGCTCCGTCCCGACGTCCGATCACCTGGCCATCGAGCGCGAGCTCTACGAACGCCACGTCATCGGCGACCGTGACCTCGACGGTCTGCGGACCGAGAATGAGTCCCAGAAACAGGGTCACGAAAGCGATCATCGTGATGCCTCGCTAGTCGTCGTGCGTCGGCGTCGACTCCGTGTTCTGTTCACGAGGCTGGTGTGTTCCTCTGCCAATCCAATGACTGAGATCTCGAGTCGTCCGCGAAGGTCGTAGCCGGGTGCTCTGTTACGACCAACACTATCTGGGACCGCCATATTCTCTGACCATTCTCAGACCATGGCTCAGAACACGGCGTGCCTGTTTCGGTAGCCAGCCTCGGGTCTGCAATCTCGGTATCGATTCTCGGTATCGCGATCGTAGCCGACCCACGAAGACGGTTACATCCAGCGTGCCGACGCTAGACCCAGGAGAGAGCGCCAGCGCTCGGGGCACAGCTGCATTCGAGAGACACCTCATGCGACATCACCGGTATACAGACCCCTCCTTCTCGCGACCAGCCACCGTGCTTCTCGCCGCAGCGCTCATGGTGGCTCCTGGAGCGACGAGCCTCTTCGCCCAGGCGCCTGGAGCGGCCACCGATCAGACGCAGCCGTCCGGCGAGATCTTCTCCGAGGGCATCGACGTCTAGGTCATCGATATCGACGTTTAGTCGAGCAACGACGTACCGAAACCCGTGTAGCCCCAACTCGGTCGCCCCAGTCCCGTCCCGTCGTTGATGTAGAGAGTGTTCATCTCCATGCGCAGATGCGACATGAACAGATCTTCGTGGCCATCACCGCTGAGATCGCCGGCAACGACTCCCATGCTGGCCTGCGGTTGACCCTGGCCATCTACGGCGGCACCACCAAACAGCGCGTCGTCGAGGAACTGGCCGTTCTCCTGATTCAGCCAGAGGTTGTTGGCCCCGGATAGACATCGAGATCGCCGTCGTTGTCGTAGTCGACGACCGCGACACCACCACCGGTCATCTCGGGGTGGAAGAGTCTGCCAGTCGTGCCGTTCAAGTGAACGGAGTCCAGGGCTGAGAAGACCTGCCACCGACGCAACCCGAGCACCGGGAGCGCGAGCCAACCGTTCACCAAAAACGTCACTTGATGTCGAGCGTTCTGGTCTGCTTCGAGGGGAGCTCGGTGACCTTGCCGACCGGATCCCAGACCTCTTCTTCGACCCCTTCGGTCGTCTTGGTCGTCACGTCGAACCACTGGGCCTCGACGAGTTCGACCTCGACCACCAGCTTGCCAGTTGCTGGCGCCGGTCTACCGGTCTCGCTGACCCAGAAGTTGAAGAGTGCCACCTCTGAGGACTGGCCCGCCGGGAGCAGTTGATAGAACAACTGGTCGTCGTAGACCGGCAGGGCCTGGCCATTGAGACGCACCTGAAAACCGAGTGCCGAAGCAGGTTTTTCAGACGTGTTCTTGATCACGACGCTCAACCGGCACAGGGTCTTCGCTCCGGGAGCAGAAGGATCGACGTCGACCGATTCGACGGTGAGCTGCTGCGCAGACACCGAGGAGGCGACCAGGAGCAGGCCGGCCAGCAGGCAAGGCGGCATCAACCACGCCGTCTGGCCGGCGCGGCGGGTCGAATACACGCGTCGGCGCATCGATCGCGAGAACCGTCGCCCTGCCTTCCTCGCCAACGGGTTGGGTGTCTTCAGACGCTTCATCGCGGGATCGATGGTAGCAAGATCGGTACGAACCGACCGCCGAGACTGACCATCGACCCGCCAGTCGTCGGGGCGCTCACGGAGCTCGTCGACCGCCAGCTGGCCCGCTCGCCGCTCGGGTCCGTCGAAAAGCAACCGGAGCCGCTCGACCATCGCCGACTTCGCCAACGCCAACTCCCCGGTCCGCTCGAGGCGACTCGGACTCACTGCCGGTAGGAAGCACCGTCCGGCAGGGCAGTCGCCCCGACGGAATCTTCACCCTCGGCTTCGTCACCTGCGTCGGCGCCAGTTGCCGGAATCGAGAGCGACGTCGGCGCGTGAGACTCGAGGAGGACCATGACCACCCTTCGCTCCACGTCGAGTCCTGCACGCATTTCGTCGTCGACGATCTCCGCCAGGGCATCGCTGAGCACGTCCTCGGATACTTCCTGAAAACCGAGCCTGGAGTAGAAAGGGGCGTTCCAGGGGATGTCTCGATAAGTCGTCAGGCTCAGCTGCGCAAAACCTGCCCGCAAGAGCGACCACCAGGCCGTTGACACCAGGGCACGACCTAGACCCTTTCGAGCATGATCTGGATGAACGTCGAGCTCGGCAAGGTGCGGCTGGCTTCCTGCCAACTCCACCAAGGCGAAGCCGACCGGCGTGCCGCCATCGGTGCGAGCCACCCACAGCAATCCCGAACGCCTGGCCTGCTCGAAGCGGTGAATGGCAACCCCCGACTCGAGCTCGCTCGACGGAATCCCCTGCTCGACCAACATCTGCGACGCCGCCTTTTCGATCGCCTCGAGAGATCCCAGGTCCGAGACCTCGGATGGGAGGATCTCGTAGCCGAGCGGGGGCGGCGGCGGCAAATCGGAGGGTTCGAGAGTAGTCAGCGACATGGGACTAGAGAGTCGACGGAAGTGTGGAGAGTGAGTGCTCGCTCGAGGCGCTCTGTGCGGTCATGGTCAAGAGGGTGCAAGGGGTCGAGACCGATTGCTCACCAAGAGTGGACTGCGACGCCCGCGACGCTACAAGACCAGTGAAATAACCGTCGCCCTCGATGCGAAAGGCCAGAAGAGGACGGCCTGGCTCGACTCACGATTCGAACGCCAGTCGAGAACGACCAGCGTCAGAAGCCAACCAGACGATGATAACCGCAGGAGCCCGCAACGGGGCCTTCGCAAGAAGCTCGCGCACCGATCGCCGATCTCGGGTGGCTCACTGAAGGCGTATCGACACGTTGGTGGGAACGGAGAGGACCCGCAACACCCGCCCGCCGGGGCGCTCGACGCGAAGATCCGCCCGTTAGGCCAGTCCACCGAACCGGCTGACGCCGTCACCCGCACTCTGATAGCTGTCGCCCGCCAGGACCCATCGGGCCTGGGAGCGCCCCTGAGACGTCACCTCCACGCGGGTCCCTACCGCCGGGAGTGTTTCGTCCGCGTGAGCCAGGTCCACTGCGAGCCAGTTACGCTGACCGGAGGGCCTGCTATCCGCCAGGACCGATCAAGACACGACCCAAAACCCAAAGCACACAGAACACCCGTCACACCCCAGATACGGGTCCTACCCGTCGAGCGCGGCGCCCGTCCGCGGGCGCTTGCGCGGAAGTTACGCTGACCGGAGGGCCTACTACCCACAAGGCCCCATCA
>JANQPS010001317.1 GCA_028285365.1 Thermoanaerobaculia bacterium
GGATGGGGATTTGGGGGAGGCGGCAGGGTTGAAACAAGGTCGGATGGGGTGGTGGTTTGGGGAGGGGTATCGCGATGACGGTCTCGCGCTGGTTCCCGAAGCGTTCGGGGCGGGGTCCTTCGCCTCCGGCTCAGGATGACACCGCCGCTTATAGGCATGGGTGTCGCGACGACGGTCTCGTGGTGCTAGATGAACGGGCCGGGGCGAGGTCCCTTCGGCGGACTCAGGGCAGGCTCTTCACCTACGGCTCAGAATGACATCGCTTCTTAGATATTGGTTGGTGGCGATGACGGTCTCTCTCAGCTCCGGCAGCGCCGGATTGGCTCGCCATCACGACCATCATCTCAACGCGCTCGTCATCCTGAGGCGAAGCCGAAGCCTGCCCTGAGTCCGCCGAAGGGGATCTCGCCCCGGATGACTCGAAGGCAGACACTTGACCGTCATCGCGACAACCTCCCCGCCGGCAACAGGTCATTCCAGTTGGGATTCTGCGCCTCGATCAGCCGGATCTTCTTCACCCGAACCCACCCCTTGATCCGCTTCTCGGCCGCGATGGCTTCGTGGACGTCGTCGAAGTGCTCCACCCAGACCAACCGGTAGATGCGGTAGCGGCGCGTGAAGCTCGACGCCGTACCATTGCGGTGCTCCCAGATCCGGCGCTCGAGATCGTTCGTGATGCCGGTGTACAGGGTCCTTCGGCGGCTCGCCAGGATGTACACGGAGTAGCTGCCAGACATGTCGCGCCCCCTTCATCCAGCAGGACGAAAGGCGCGACACGAGTTCGGCAACTCTTCAGTCGGTGTCGGTCATGAGGATCACGCACGCGATGCGCTGCTCCGGCCACAGCACGACAAAGCACCAGTCCCACGCCACGCCGTAGAACCAGGTGGTGAAGAGGTGATTGTCGTCTTCCTGGCACTCGGGACAGCCGTCCTGCGAGCCACGCCGGAGCTCGAGGGCGACGTAAGTGCCGATGGAGGCCAGGAGCTTCTCGATGCGCCGGCGCTCTCTCGGGGTGGCTGGGCTCCTTCGACGCGAGTAGGCGCCTAGGCGGTCGGCGGCGGCCTGAGCGAGGACTGACTCCACCCTGCCGGGCTCGCTCACCCAGTGGCTGTGCTCGTGTGGCAGCTGCAAGGTGAGCTGTTCGTCGTACATCGGGTCGAAGCTGCTCTGGAGGACCTGATGGGCGTCCTGGCTGTGCACGATGTGGACGAGCAGATCGCTGGCCACCTGGTTCGCGTCGCGCGGCTCGGTGGGCAGCCGAAACCAGAGGCGCTCGAAGCGGAAGTTGGAGGACTTCCGGATCTTTCTGGCGAGCTTGTCGAGCTCGAGCGGCTCGGCGTCGAGGATCAGTGATGGGTCGGCCTGTTCGAGGTCAGATGGGGAGACGGGGTTCACTGTTTTGATGATTGCGGGAGGGTGGCGTGGTGCAAGGTTCTGGGGATGGGATGTTGAGGGGAGGAGCGGCGCGATGACGGTCTCGAGGTCGCTCAAGAACCGCGCGGGTCGAGGTACTTCGCTGCGCTCAGGATGACTTGACCTATGTGAGGGAACGCGTTGCTATGACGGTCTTGCGCTGGATCATGCACCATGCGGGTTGAGGTCTCCTTCGGCGGACTCGGGGCAGGCTCCTCGCTACGTTCGGAACAACAAGATGGCGCGACCTCGGGCGGTGCAGCGCGCTGTCGGCGGTACACTGACCTGAAACCCCGGTTCCACAACAAGAGAGGTGTCCGCCATGAACGAAACTGGTGGAAGTGTTCCCGTGCGCTGGCGCACAGGTGTCTGGACCATCTTTGCCGTCACCGCCATGTGTGCCTCGACGCTCACGGCACAGCTCCCGCTCCCCGACCCACGACCGCTCGACGCGCCGCGCATCACGCCGCTGGAGATGAGTGAGGCCAACGAGCAGCAGAAGGCGCTGCTGGGTGACGGGCCGAATATCAACGTCACGCGCACGATCGCTCGGCATCCCGAGCTGGCGGAGGCGTGGCTGACGTTTGCGCGCTACGTGCTGGGTGAGAACAGCCTGCCGGCGCGCGATCGCGAGATCCTGATTCTGCGCATCGGCTGGCTGTGTCAGTCGGAGTACGAGTTCGGGCAGCACACGATCCTCGGCAAGCGGGTGGGGCTGACCGACGACGAGATCAAGCGCATCACCCAAGGACCCGACGCTTCCGGTTGGAGTGAGCACGACCGCGCACTGCTGCGCGCCACCGATCAGTTGCGGACGGACGCCTTCATCGACGACGCCACCTGGGCGACGCTGGCGAAGACGTACTCGACGGAGCAGTTGATGGACGTGGTGTTTACGGTGGGCGAGTACAACCTGGTGTCGATGGCGCTGCGCACCTTTGGCGTGCAGCTGGACGAAGGGGTTGGGGGATTTCCTGAATGACGGCAAAAGCGGCGGCCCCGATGGCGTGCGGTTGGGTGCTCGCCTGTCTGCTTGCCATGTGGTCGCCAGCGGCCGTCGCTCAAGAGGCTGCCCAGGAGTCGGACGCGCCGCCGCGCCAGCGGGTGACCGAGCGTTCACCCATTCGCACCGACACGACCTTCATCTTTCGCTTCCGCAAGGTTCCGTCGACGCTGGAGGCGGGCGACATCAAGGTCACGCTGATCGCAACCCAGCTACCGATCGACGACCGCGAGTACGCTCGGATCGCCACGCTGGAGCCCGGCGAGCACTTGCGCCTAGAGCGCTCGCCGGTCATGAAGCTCAGGGCGACAGCACCGCTCGAGATCGGCAGTGCGCGGCTTCCCACCGGCAACGTCGCTGCTGACTACCCCGGCACCTACGGCCTCTGGATCCAGCGCACCGAGGCCGGCTGGCAGGCGGTGTTCAACGACGAAGCCGACGCGTGGGGCACCCAGCACGACCCGACCTTCGACCGCGCCACGGTACCGCTCGACTACGTCGTGACAGATGCCGTGGGAGGGCCGCTCTCGGGCCGGATCACCGGCACTCCCGACGACGCGTTGCTCGCCATCAGCTGGGGAGAGCACCACTGGTCGGTACCGTTTCGCATCGCGGGCGACGCGGCCCCTGACCAGACGAGCAGAGGCGCGGAGTCCACCGGGCCCACCGGTAGCACCAACTGGGGATTTCACGGCGGCGACCTCGGGGCAACCCGCTACTCGCCGCTCGATGTGATCGACGCCTCCAACGTCGACCAGCTGCGAGTGCTGTGGCGCTGGCTGTCTCCCGACACACCGCTTCAGGACGGCCGTCGCGAGCGCCGGACGTTCCGTCACGAGGCAATTCCCCTGGCCATCGGCGATCGCCTGTTTACAGTCACGTCACTGAGTCAGCTGGCAGCGCTCGACGCAGGCACGGGTGAGCCGATCTGGGTGCACGATCCCGAAAGCTGGCGCGCGGGTCCGCCCACGAATCTCGGCTTCATCCACCGCGGCACGTCCTACTGGCGCGATCCGGCAACCGGCGCGGAGCGTTTGATCTACGCCACCAGCGACAACTGGCTGATCGCAGTCGACGGGGCGTCGGGCAAACCGATCGCCGACTTCGGTGACGGCGGACGGGTCGACCTCATCGCCGGTATCCCGCTCGCGCGTCGGCCAGAGCCGGGCAGCTATCGCGGCAACGTCACGGTGAGCTCACCGCCGGTGATCGTGCGGGACGTCGTCGTCGTGGGGTCGTCGATCGCCGACCGTCCGACGACCCGGGCCATGCCGCGCGGCGACATCCGCGGCTACGACGTGCGCACCGGCCGTCTGCGCTGGACGTTTCACACCGTGCCGCAGGCGCGCGAGTTCGGCAACGACACGTGGGAGGACGGCTCCTGGCAGATCACCGGCAACACCACCGTGTGGACCATGATGAGCGGTGACGAGGAGCTGGGGCTGGTCTACCTGCCGCTGTCGACGCCGACGAGCGACTACTACGGAGGTCACCGGCCCGGCGCCAATCTGTTTGCCGAGAGTCTCGTGGCGCTCGAAGCCTCGACGGGACGGCGCCGGTGGCACTTTCAGACCGTCCATCACGGGCTCTGGGACTACGACCTGCCGGCGGCGCCGCTACTCGCCGACCTGGAGATCAATGGCGAGCCACGTCAAATCGTCGCGCAGGTCTCCAAGCAGGGATTCACCTACGTTTTCGACCGCGCCACCGGCGAGCCCGTCTGGCCCATCGAAGAGCGGCCGGTGCCGGCGTCGGCGGTGCCAGGTGAGCAGGCCTGGCCCACGCAACCGTTTCCAACGAAGCCGCCACCGTTCGAGCGTCAGGGATCGTCAGCCGACCAGGTGATCGACTTCTCACCCGAGCTGCGCGCGGAGGCACTCGAGATCCTGGAGCAGTACGAGCACGGTCCGCTGTTCTTGCCGCCGAGCGTCAAAGGCACGCTACAGCTGCCCGGGTCAGCCGGTGGCGCCAACTGGGGCGGCGCCGCCTTCGATCCGGAGAGCGGCGTGCTGTACGTGCCGTCGTTTACGGTGCCGATCATCACCACCGTGGTCAAAGGCGACCCGGCGCGCACCGAGCTCGAGTGGGTCGGCGACCGGGTTCACGGGTACGGCCTGCGCGAGCCGTTTGGTCCGCGTGGCTTGCCGCTGTTCAAGCCACCGTACGCCAGGGTCACCGCGATCGATCTGAAGGCCGGCACGATTCTGTGGCAGGTGCCGATTGGTGAAGGTCCGCGTCGGCAGGTCGAGGAGATCACAGGGGACGACCCCGGTCCGCTCGGTTCCGGCACGTCGCCCGTGCATGCGCTGGTCACCAAAACGCTGGTCCTGGTGACCAAGGCGGCTGGCCGCACCGAAGACGATCCCGGCGGGCTGTGGGCGCTGGAGAAGACGAGTGGTCGTCAGGTGGGTTTCGTCGAGCTCGATCCGGAGCCGGGCAGCTCGCCGATCACGTATCTGCATGGGGGCCGGCAGTACGTCGTGGTGGCGACTGGGGGTGGGGGTGACGTGCAGGAGTTGGTGGGATTGGGGTTGCCGTGATTCTTTGGGGTGTCGGAGGTGTTGGTGATTGGGTGGTAGTCGCAGCGACGGTCATGTGGTGGTCAATCGCAGGGTCTCGGTCGAGGTCCCTTCGGCAGACTCAGGGCAGGCCCTTCGCCTTCGGCTCAGGATGACGCTTTTGGAGTGCTCTCCCTTTTGGAAGTGTCAAGCCTGAGGCGTAGCCGAAAGGCCTGTCCCGCGGTCGGACGACACCCACGGTTCGATTTCCTCCTCACTCCTCAAAAAGACGTCATCCTGAGCGAAGCGAAGGACCTCGATCCATTCGAAACGTCAACCCGGCACGCTACCGTCGTCGCAGGGAAATGAGCTAGTGGGTTGGGTAACCGTGCTCTTGGGTGTCGTCGGGGAGGTGTGGGTGGAATGGAGCGTGGTTGCAGCGACGGTCAAGTGGTCGATGATGTTTCCTTCGGGACGAGATCCTTCGCTAACGCTCAGGACGACAATGCCTTGAAGACACCTCTCTACGAAGCCGTCATCCTGAGGCCGAAGGCCGAAGGGCCTGCCCTGAGTCTGCCGAAGGGCCTGCCCTGAGTCTGCCGAAGGGGACCTCGACCGAAGCGCAACAGCACGCAAGCTCGAGACCGTCGTTGCCAAAACATTGCATCAACTCACCTCACACGAGACAATGAACCCATCCCCACAAATGAGGAGGACGGCATGAGCGCACGAGCTCTTTTCCGAACGGTCTGGCTAGCGACACTGCTCCTGGTGCCGGTGCTGGCGGGCGCGGCTGAGTCTCCGTCTGCGCCGACGTTCTATCGCGACGTCCTCCCGCTGCTGCAGAGCCACTGTCAGGAGTGCCACCACGAAGGTGGGCCGAACATCTCGGGGATGAAGGCGCCGATGAGTCTGGTCGACTATCGCGACACCAGGCCGTGGGCGAAGTCGATTCGCAAGGTGGTGGCAGATCGTGAGATGCCGCCGTGGGGAGCCAGCTGGGAGACGTCGCACGGCATCGCCAACCGACGCGCGCTCGCGCCCGATCAGATCGACACGATCCTGCGCTGGGTGGACCAGGGTGCGGTTGCGGGCAACCCGGACGACGCGCCCCCCAAGAAGACGTTCGACGACGGCAGCTGGCTGATCGGCGAGCCCGATCTGGTGGTCACGATGCCGGAGCCGCTCGTCGTGGGTGACGACGTGGCCGACTGGCAGCCTTACGTCACCTTCAAGCTGACGCCCGAGCAGCTGTCCGAGCCGCGCTGGATCAAGGTCGCCGAGTACAAACCCAACTGCGACATCATCCATCACCTGACGGCCACCATCGTGCCGCCGCCCGACGAAGACGGCAATCCGCGCGAGCCGTTTTTCCTGGGCGGCATCGCCACCGGCAGCGAGCCGCGGGAGTACCCGGCTGGCTTCGGTCGTCTGCTGCACCCCGGTTCCGAGATCGTGCTCTCCCTGCACTACAACAAGGAGCCAGGGCCAGGCACGGGAATCGAGAACCAGGTGACCATGGGGATCAAGTTCTACGAGCCCGACGAGGAGGTCCGTTACGAGCTCAAACAGACGCGCATCGGCCGCTTCTTCGACTTCGAGATTCCACCCGGCCACGGCAACTGGAAGATCGGTGGCGCGATGGAGATCCCGCAGTGGGCGCTGCTCACGTCGTTCAGCCCGCACATGCACTATCGCGGCAAAGACATGAAGTACACGGCCTTCTACCCGGACGGCACCAGCGAGGTGCTCATCGACGTCGACCGCTACGACTTCGAGTGGCAGATCGCCTACATCCTCGAAGAACCGCGTCTCATGCCGCCCGGCACGCGCATCGAGGTGGAGGCGCACATGAACAACTCGGCGGAGCGCGAGCGCGAGTTCCCCGAGATCGACAGCAGTCGCCCGGTCGGCTGGGGACTCCTGTCGACCGACGAGATGATGCACGGCTTCATCACCTGGAGTCCGATCGACGAGGACGAGGCGAGGAACTGGGGCGGTCAGAGTCGCTGACGACCCGGTTCTGTAGATACCTCGCGGCCAGCGTTACCCATCAGGTCCCGGTCAGCCACGCGTAAGCCTCTCGGATCGCCTGCTTTCCTCCCGACTCGAGCGGCTCGCCATGACCCACGACGAGGCGATCGAAGTCGAGCTCGAGGACTCGGTCCATGCTCTCCTTGGCGGACTGGCGATCCGAGAAGGCAGTCCAGCGGATCATTCGGCTAAGAGCCACGCGATCGTGGAATCCCATCACTCGAGTGTAGAAGCCGGTCCAGGCGCCAGGAGGACGGCCGACGTTGTGGACGAGGTCGGCGACGATGAGGGTCCTCGCAGGCCAGTGGGTCAGGACGGTCTCCTGCAGTCGGAAACCATTGATGGTGACCTCGTCGAGCACACCGGCAAAGGCGGGCTCGGGCTCGCTGCTGTCGCTGACGAGCCGGTCGATGCGCAGGTCAGGACGCTTCCTCGGCAGGTCCACCGGAGCATGCACCTTGGCCAAAGGGAAGGCGCTCGACCATTCGCCGAGCCACAGGTGATGGAAGAGGTTGGGGGAGTAGAGATGGGTCACTCGACCGAGGCGACTGACCTCTCGTTCCAGTTCCGGGCTGTGGCCAATGGGCGAGAAGATGAGCAGCTCGTCGTCCACGAGGTCGAGCACCGCCATGGACACGGTGAGCTTCATGCCGACGATGGTGATCGGCTGCGTGGCGAGCCAGACACCGTCGACAAATGGCTTCAGACGAGCCACGCCCATCCTCTTGGAGCGCCAGAGGCGCCGCCCCGCAACTCGTGCCCTGTCCACATGCCGGAGGAACCTAACACCGCGATCACACTCGAGTGGCGAACGAGTCCCAGCGACGACGCGACCAGCGCGTCAGCGGGTCAGACGGCCACCCTTCCCCACTTCTTTGGCCCCCACTTCTTGGCCCCCAATTCTTCGGCCAGCTGTAGATTCAGTTGCTGGCGAGCAAGCGGTACTCGCCGCCCCCGGTCTCACGCTCCATGAAACCGTGGTCGACCAGGCCCCGACGCAGCGTGGCGGTGTCGTCGTTGAGGGTCTCGAGGCGCTCGTTGACCTCTTTTTCGGTCCAGGGGCCATCGTCCTCGAAGAGGCGCAGCGCATAACGCAGCAGTACTTCGAACTTCTTGCGCTTCATCGGGAACTGGGCAATGCGGCCGTCCGCGTCGAGGAAGGTGGAGAGCACCTTGCGGTCGAACGGGTCGTCTACCCCGTCGATCTCGGCGAGCTCCTGAAGTCCCTCATAGGACGACAGCGTCTTCGCGTGCTGATGCAGCGCGTCGAGATGCAGCGAGTAAACGTGGTAGTGGCCGTCGACCTGAGCCTTCGCGAGGCCGGCACCCGTCAGCTTCGAGAGGTGATGGGAGACCGTGGACGGCCGCAGATCGAGAATCGTCGCCAGCTCTTCTACGGAGTGTGGACGATGAGCCAGGAGCCCGACGACGCGGAGGCGATTGGCGTCGGACAGGGCTTTGAAGAAGGAAAGGGTGGATTCGCTGATGGACGTATCGGGGGTTTGGGTGGCGGGATTTGATTCGTTGAGAGACATAATGATTCGAAATCTATCGAATCAGATAGATGGAGACAAGGATGTGTGGTGATTGGTGGCTTGAGGAGGGGGTGGGAGTTGTGGGGTGCTCGATGAGGAGAGGTGGTTTGCGATGACGGTCTTGGAGGAGGGAGAGGCGGGAGTTGTGGGGTGTGTTCGATGAGGAGAGGTGGTTTGCGATGACGGGCAGGCGGTGGCTCTGGGATCGTCAGGGGCGAGGTCCTTCACTTCGTTCAGGATGACAACAGCGCGGGAGACGATGAGCGGACGTGGTCCCTGCAGCAGACCCAGGCAACTCATCCGCCTTCGGCTGAGGATGACATCGGCATTTGGTGTCGAACCAGCAATGCTGAGCTACTTCAACACCCTCTAAAGCAAGTGTCATCCTGAACGAAGTGAAGGACCTCGACCCTGACGCAGCCTAGGCGAGCGCAAGGCCGTCGTTGCAACGACACCCGACCCGGGCTAGCTCCGCTCCCCCTCCCCTACCTCCGGCGGGTCACCCGAATCCGCCTGCTCCTCGTGCTCGTCGCGGATCACTTCGATCATGGCTTTGCGGTCGGGCTCGAGGATGGATTGGGTCTCGAGGAAGGCATTGCTGAGGGTGCCGGGGGACGGCTGGTCTTTGAGGTAGTAGATGTAGCCGCGCTCCTCGGCCCAGAGGGCAAGGCGGTGCAGTCCGTAGAGCGCGATGGCGATGACGACGCCCCAGATCAGAAACTTCATGGACTCCCCTACGACAGACGCTGAGATTGGATTCCCACCAGGGTACCTCGCCTGCGCCGAGAACACGACGGTCTCATCCGCGCAGCCCACCAGGTCGAAGCCTTGAACGATGACGACGACACACTCAAGCCCAAGCCCCATCCTCGTCACCGGCGCCACCGGCTACGTCGGCGGGCGACTGGTGTCCCGACTGGTGAGATCGGGCCACACCGTCCGTGCGGCCGGACGCTCGATCGACAAGCTCTCGAGCAGGCCCTGGAGCAACCACCCCAACGTCGAGTTGGTGGCGATGGACGTCTTCGACGACACCCAGGTGAACCGGGCGCTCGACGGCTGCAAGGTGGCGTACTACCTGATTCACTCGATGAGCCCGGGAGCGAGCGACTTCTCGCAAGCCGATCGCAGCGCGGCCACCACGTTCCGGGATGCGGCCCGGGACCAGGGCGTCGAGCGCATCATCTACCTGGGCGGACTGGGCGACTCGCAAGAAAGCCTCTCAGCTCATCTGAGCTCTCGGCACGAAGTGGGCCACGTGCTGGCTGACGGGCCGGTGCCCACGACGGTCCTGCGCGCCGGGATGATCATCGGCGCCGGCAGCGCGAGCTTCGAGATCCTGCGGCACCTGACCGAGAAACTCCCCGTCATGGTGACACCGCGCTGGGTGCACACGCGCACCCAGCCGATCGGCATCACGAACGTCCTGGACTATCTCGAGCGCTGCGCAACCAGCGACGACGTGCTGGGCCAGACGTTCGACATCGGCGGACCGGAGGTCGTCACCTATCGCGACCTCATGGTCCGCTACGCCAAGGTCGCGGGGCTGGTGCGACGGCTCATGGTGCCGGTGCCGTTTCTGACGCCACGACTGAGCGCGCTCTGGATGCACTTCGTGACTCCGGTCACCACGGCCCTTTCCCGTCCCCTCGTCGAGGGCCTGCGTAACGAGACCGTCGTCGACCCCGAGTGCGACCTGCACCGCGTATTCCCGGACGTCGAGCTCGCCTCGATCGACGACGCCTACCGCAACGCCATCGACAGTCTGCAGCGTCATGACGTCGAAACGTGGTGGTCGGACGCCGGCGCGCTCCCACCGTCGAACGCGATCTATCCGGGAGACCCACCGTGGGTCGGGTCGGCCTATTTCGATCGCAGGCAGATCACGATCGACGCCTCGCTCGAAGAGGTGTGGGAGCCGATCGCGCGGATCGGGGGCGAGACCGGCTACTACTACGGCAACACGCTGTGGGCCATCCGCGGCGCGCTGGACCTGCTATTCGGCGGCCCGGGCCTGCGTCGAGGTCGACGCGTCTCAACCAGCCTCAGACCCGGGGACGCACTCGACTTCTGGCGGGTCGTGCGTGTCGGAGAGCCGAACAACCTCAAGCTGCTTGCGGGG
>JANQPS010000271.1 GCA_028285365.1 Thermoanaerobaculia bacterium
CTCATCCGATGCCATCGTTAGGAAGGCCGTTCGGCTGAGTGCCCATCTGAGATCAGGCTCCTCGGCGAGGATGTCTGCGAAGAGAACGCCGGTGAGGAGATAGTTCTCCGTGTCTTCAAGGTTGAAGCTGCTTGCGGTACTCGCTTCACCTGGGATCATGACGTCGAGGAGGATGTAGTCGATCGTTGCCTTGCCTTCTGCCCGTATTCGCCGGAGCGCTTCGTCCGCGTTCTGACTCCACTCGACGCTGTAGCCGGCCCTCCTAAGTGCGACTAGCCGGACTCGGCACCACAGCTCATCTTCGTCGATCATGTAGATCATTGTCTAGCCTCAGGCCACATGCTGTTTCGCTATGGGAACCCTAACTGCGAAGGTCGTGCCTTCGTTGCCGTCCATGAGCTCGATGCTGCCCCCTAGGTCCCCGAGTACCTCCCTACATTGGGCTAGCCCGATGCCTGTGCCGGAGATGTCGCTGGCGTATGCTGCTCGACCGCGAAAGCCATCAAGAAAGACGTGTGGGCGCTCATCGTCTGGAATGCCAATGCCCGAGTCCTTGACGGATACTTCAACGAAGTGGTCGTCGGACGACAGCTCGATTCGGATCTCGCAGCTATCTCTCGATGACCGGTACTTCATTGCGTTCTCGAACAGGTTGCGAAACACCAACAAGAGGCCCTCTCGATTGGATGAGACCAACGGGACCGTCCTCGCATCGATCTGTCCCCAAGAGACGAACCTCAGGCGCCTAACGCTTAGCGACGCGCGGAGGTGCTCTGCGAAGTCCTTGGCCGGCGCGAGCACCTCCGCGTAGAGTCGTACCTCCTCGAGCGTTGACAGGTCATCTTCTCCGGCCTCGAATCGGTCCATCTGCCAGAGGAGGTTCTGGAGATGGCTGATCCCATCCGGGATGTGGTGCTCAAGGTCCGCGTCGCTCGGAGGTGCCAGCTCCTCCAGTTGATAGAGCACTGCTAGCACTGAGCTGACGCTGTTTCGGAACCCGTGTAACGTCCTGTTGAAGTTGCGAAGTACGCGGGTCGCTCTGTCGGTAAGCCGTAGGATCACGCCGATGAGATCCGTCGCAAAGCTGAGAAGCTGAAGATCTTCCCAGCCGAACCCAGTTACCTCGCTTCTCGTATGAAGCCTAACGGTCGCGTTGGCCACCCTTAGAACTCCTAGCGCTGGTTGCGTCGAGACTCCTCGCGCATGAGGCAGGAACACTGGGAGGAACGCGGTGGCTCGCCGTGCGCCGGCTACCCGTTCGACGAACTTCCCAGCGCCGAGTTCCTTCGAGTCCAAGACTACCGCCGGAATCCCGCTCTTTAGTGCGCGAACCGTAGTCCGATTGGTTTCATCCTGGCGGTAGAAGATCTCTCGGCGTCTCCGCGGGGCGCTCCGGCCCCGAAATGCCTCGGACCGTGCTTGGTCCAGCCCGGTGGTGGCTCTGAGGTAAAGATGACCGTTCCGCTCATCGACGATAAACAAGGACGCCGCCTCGAATGACCAGCGAGCAGTGAGAGTCTGAAGGATCCGATGGAAGAAGCTGTGATCGTCCGCGCTGGCCAGGGCATGCCGCAAAAGATCAGCGCGAAATGCGTGTAGGTCGCGGAGTACCGAGGCGCCGTACGTTGCGCTGGCAACTCGGGCCAGGTGTTCAGCATCTTGGCGGAGCCGCGACCAAGTCTCTCGGTCGGCCGGG
>JANQPS010000274.1 GCA_028285365.1 Thermoanaerobaculia bacterium
TCCCTCATGGAGCTCGACGTGTCGAGCAGCAGCACGACGTTGATGGGCAGTTCCTCCACACGCCGGAAGACCCCGACTCTCTGAGGCACCTCGTCCTCCCGGACGACCACCTCCGACACGTCGAGGTCAGTGATCGGTCGTCCCCGCCGATCGGTGATGCTCGCGAAGAGCTCCACGAGCTCCACGTCCACCTCCATCGACTCCTCTGCCCCGATCAGCAGAGACTCGTCGCGGCGGCGTCCGTCATCGAGCACGACGCTGGCAGTCAGTACTCGAGGTTCGACTCTGCCGGCTTCATCTAGCGCCAGCTGGTGACTGAGCAGGAAGGTGTCCTCGTTGCTGGCGAGCAGCGTGGCTCCTTCAGAATCCAGCACGCGCACGCTCTCGATGCGGCCGCCAGCAGGTACCACCACCCGGCCTCTGACGTTGACCGAGCCTTGCCTCGTGACCTCGAGTTGTTCCAGCTCGAGAGCAAACCGATGCGCTCCGCGATTGACCAGGACCTCATCTGTCGCGAGCAGTTCGCCTGCCGCCGAAAAGGCTTCGACCTGGAGCGTCCACTGACGGGGTGTAGGGCCAAAGTCGATGATCGCGCTGAATGGTGCCGCGCTCGAACCGCCGACGCGCCGATCAGCCAGGTAGTACGAGACCGAGGCAACTGTCGGACTCCAACTGTCGAGCTCGACCTCGCGGAGGCCAAACCAGGCTCCGTCGAGGCTCGGGAGCAGTGCCCATGGGTGGGTGAGAACACTTTCGACAAAGGCGCCGGAATCCTCCGCTGATCCGGGCTCGGCATCGACCGAAGTGTCCGGCGCACTCACGTCGTTCGTGTCAGCCGGGACCTCGACTTGCCACGCACCCGTCAGGAAGAGCTCGGCCGCCTCGTCTTCGGCGTGAGCCACGAGTTGAAAAGGGCCTTCTGGAACCTGGAGCGACCACGTCAACTCCAGCTCGTCACCGGGATCACCCAGCTCGGTGCGTACCGAGTCGTTCGACCAGACGAGCTCATCATCCTTGATGACGTCGAGGCGAAAGCTGACGTTGCGCCAGGCGAGGTCGCGTCGCCACCAGCCCTTCGGCAGCGGAAACGACGCTCGCAGATCGAGTCGATAGACCACCGGCATTTCGGAGCCCTGAGGATCTTCGAGCTCGACTTGCTCCGCACCAGCAAGATGCAGTCTCGGCGCCTGGCCGCCCTCGACGACCGCCGAGCCCTCTCGATCGGCCCACGCCCGAGCCCAGGACCGAGTCGGAGGCGCCTGGAAACCAAGCTCCAGGAGTTGGCCCCAGCTGTAGCTGAACCCGAGAGCTTCTTCGGCACGGCCCAGGAGGTAGCTGTTGCTGTTGCAAACCTGGGGCGCCGTCCTCTTCAGGCGGAACGGAGGCCTGAGATCCTCTCGATAGAGCACACAGGGTCCGAGGCTTTCGTTCGGATGACGAACGAACAGCAGAGGGGCCATGCCGGGAGGAGCCTGGTTGCCATAGTCGAAGAGCTCGAAAGGCGGCGCAATCACACAGATCGAGCTCAACTCCCTCGACGACGGCGAATTGCAGTCGCCATGGACCATGCGAAACGGCGGGGACCCGAAAAGAGAAATTGCCCGAAAGCGGGGATCCTCGGGCGCGAGCCCACGCTGGCGGGCAGAGCCGAGTTGGTGGAAGGCATGCTCCTTGACCTCGTTGAGCGCGGACCTCGGGGTCGCGTCGCGAGCGCGCCAGAACTCGCGCCTGAAAAGCTCTCGCTGATCGGGAGTGAGAGCAGACGTGTAGACCGCACGTTCCTCGGCAGTCATCCAGATCTCGACCTCGGCAAGCCAGAGTCGGTCATAAGCGGCCGGGATCTGAATCCGCGGCAGCTCGATCTCGGTGGCTGCGCTCGGTCCTTCGAGCACGACGAGAGCCAGGCTCGCCACCAACGCGACTGGGTACAGGGAACGTGTCATTTGAGTCTTTCTTGCCAACGCTCACGGAGCCGATCGTGTTCCGAGTCGGATCAGCGAGCTCCCTCGGCTGAGGCGAGCACTTCCAACCAACACGAGAAGACGACTCCTCTCAGAAAGCCGACCAGTCTCGGCAGCCGCTGGTCGTGGTCACCTCAGATGCGTCAAGCTGGCTACCTATTGTTCTCATTCTGATGGCAGTCACCCTGAGTGAACGCCGACACTGAAGATTGATCAAAGCCCCAATGGCGTCCCGGCCGGAGCGAAAAGAACCTCGACCCGCACGCGATCGGAGGCCAGGAACCCCACCGTGATTGCGACTCCTACTCCGTCGACTAGCAGTCTCAAAGCCTCCCACACCGTCCTCGTGAGCCATCAGCCGCTAGCTGCGGTCTGCCGGCATCTTGAACTCCCCCGCCTCTCCCGAGACCTCCACGAGCAAAACCGGCGACCTTGCTAGAGGTTGCCGGTTTGGGGAGTCGATCGAGCCCGAGGCCCGATCGAGGTATGAGGTGTATCGGGGACGATTCGATCAGTCAGTACCACCTCCTTCCACGCTGTGAATGGATGCGAATGCGTTGAAGCAGCCATCGGTTGGGCAGGCTTGACTCGCGGTACCGATCTGGACGCTAACCGGGCCAGCCTCTCCTGCTCGACCGTGGGAACGCAACACCACGTGAAGCTCGGCAGTCCGCAGGTTGCGAAGGCCGTAGGGCCTCGACTGTGCGAAGAGTTCACGCTTGGTCCGGCCGGGGCGAAGCGTGATGGCCGTGTTCGCGTATCCCATGGAGTCGGACACGAATCCGCCACCCCAGAAGACCGAAGCCCTGACGCGCGGGTCACCGCCATTGATCTCCAGATCACCACCAGTGCATGCGTACGGCACGTTGCAGAACTGCGGCCGGTTGAAGACAGCCCACCAGATGGAGTAGGCGGTGTCAGCCTCGAGAGCACGACTCGTGATGGTGGCCTCGACGATCTGGTCGCGGTAGTTGCGAATCAGGATGGTGGCGCCATCGACCGGATCCGAGGTGCCGAAGACGTGGTGGTTCGCCACCTCGACCGATTCTGCGAGTTGAGTCGAAGAGCTCGACACCGATTGCTGGGCCATGGTCGCGCCAGCGACAAGAACGATCAGAGCAAACGTGGCCGCGATGCGACGCGGGCTGGGACGGAGAAAGTTGAGGGGTGAGTGCATGATTGGGACTCCTTCAAAGCCGCTATGGGGAGCGGCTCGACTAACGGTTTGACACTTGCGTGGAGCTTTCTTCGTTGGTTCGCGCCCCGTCGGGGGGTGCGTCGCCATCAAAGACGGTGAAGCCCTCACAACTCCGCCAACGAAACTTCGACGACCTCGCTTGCCGTCGCAGCCCGATCGAACCGTCGACCCCTGGCGTGTGGTTCCCAAGTGATCCGAGCAGGGTCATCGACCCCTGGAGCTGTCGTGGGCGCTGCCCTCACACCTCGCGTGCAAGTGAAGACGAGCTTTCGGCAAGCTCGCGGATGACGTCGACCGCCAGCAAGACGTCTTCTCTTCGGCAGTCGAACTGGCCAACCTGGAAGCGAATGACGAACTCACCTTCGTGGTGTGTCTGCGTCAGATAGATGCGCCCATCGTCGTTGATGATCTGAAGCAAACGCTCCGAGGCCGCACCGGGCGCCACACCCTGCGGAGCAAACTGAAACGTAAAGAGCGAGAGATGACACGGCGTGATCAGCCGGAAGTCCTCGAGGTCAGAGATCGCTGCAGCGGCCTCCTGTGCCCAGGCGATGTGATTGCGGATGCGGTTCCTCAGATCCTCGAGACCGTGGGCACGGAGCAGGAACCACAACTTCAGAGCTCTGAACCTCCGTCCGAGAGGAATGCCCCAGTCGTTGTAGTCCGTAACGTCGCTCTCACCCAGGGTTCGCAAGTACCCGGGCCGCACGCTCAAGGTGCGCAGCTGCGGTTTCGGATCGGCGAGGAACTGCAAACAACAGTCGAACTGCGCACCGAGCCACTTGTGGGGATTGATGACGATCGAGTCGGCGCCCTCGACGCCATCCCAAAGGGCACGCAGCTCCGGACAGACCATTGCCGAACCCGCCCAGGCGGCGTCGACGTGGACATAGAGGTCGTTGCGCCTCGCAACCTCGATGACCTCGCGTACCCGATCCGATGCACCGATCGAGGTGCCACCGACACAGACGACGACACCTCCGGGTAGCAGCCCGGCCGCTCTGTCGTCGGCGATCGCTTGCTCCAGAGCCCGAGGGTCCATCGACCACGTCTCGTCGGTTGGAACCGTGACCAGGTGACGCTCACCGATACCGGCCAGCCGAGCGGCCTTGAGAACCGACGAATGTGTCTGTGGTGAGGCGTAGACACGGACCGGCCGCGTCCCGGCGACTCCGGACTCGACGCCTCGCCAGCCGAGCGCTCGCTCACGCATGGTGAGGACCGCACAAAGAGTCGTCGTCGTCGCCGTGTCCTGGATGACGCCACAGAAGTGATCGGGAAGCCCAAAGGCCTGACGCATCCAGTCGGCCATCACCGTCTCGAGCTCGGTGGCTGCGGGTGAGGTCTGCCACAACATGCACTGTGCAGCCATTACCGTGACGAGATGCTCAGCCACCATGGACGCGGGCGCGGCGTTGCCCGGGAAATAGGCGAAGAAGCGCGGATGTTGCCAGTGCGTCATGCCGTCCGGAACGAGTTGCTCGAAGTCGTCGAAGATCGTCTCCATCGGTTCCGGATCATCGGGTGGCGAGCCGGGGAGGCGAGCGGCGATGTCGCCGGGCTTCGTCTGGGCCCGCACGGGCCTTTGCTCGACAGAGGCCAAATAGTCCGCTCCCCAGCGGGCTGCTCGCTCGGCCCAGTGGTAGTACTCGTCACGCTTCATCGTCGAATCTCCTTCAGGTCGGCGCAGCGTACCGAGGTGCTCACACGAAGCGCAAAACAGACGGACCGTGCGCCCCGTCCTCGTCAATCGTTTCTTCGTGTCGAGACCACGAATCCCGGACGAGCCCAACCCCGACCGAGGGTTCTACGAGTCGTTCGGAAATGCGCGGGGAGTCAAGACATGAGCACGCGACAACCGATTCCACTCTTCCCAGTAGCGCTCCTCTCAGCGTTGCTGTCCGTCACGAGCCTTCATCTCGCTCAAGCGCAGCAAGCTCGCAGTGACGCCGTTGTCGCGATTTCTCCCGGTCGCGCCGACGAACGGTCCAGCACCGTCGGACGCTGCCCGACGTTCTCGTGGACTCTCTCGACCAGGACGCATCGCTACGAAATCGCCGTCTACGAGCGGCTGGATTCGGGGTGGGCACCAGAGCCTGTCTTGGCCCGCACCTTTCCGCCAGCCACCTCGTCCTGGACACCTGGCAGGGAAGAGTGTCTCGGCTGGAACCGCTCGTACGCCTGGGCGGTGTGTCGTCTCGATCCCGAGCTTCCAGGAGAGTTCTCCGCTCCGCTCTTCTTTCGAACAGAAGCGGTCACCGAAGCTGATCTTCGGGCTGCGATCGAGGTCCTCGACGCCTGGCGCGAATCTGGAACCCCTCGAGCGCAAGACCTGTTCGACTCGGGTGCGACGCCGGCCCACGACAGGGCCAGATCTCGCCGCGCGTCTCGAAGGACCGCCGTCACGAAGGCCGGATCCGCAGGACCCGGAGCTCTTGCAGCCATCCGGGGTGCCAGCACGACGACCAGCACCGCCGCCGTCGGAGTCGAGGGCTCGTCGGCCAGCAGCGAATCGGGGTCGGCGGGAGTCTTCGCCTCGTCATCCGCTCCCTCGGGAACGGTGTCCGGACTTCGTGCTGTTCATCAGAGCTCTCAAGGTGTCGCCGCTCTTCTCGAAGCCCCCAACGGCGGAAGACTGATCACGGGAGTCGGCCCCACCGGTGAAGTGCTGAGCGTCGACTCGGCCGGACTGCTCAGTGCCGCTGCACTCGCGGGAGACGGGAGCAGTGTCACCAGCGTCGACGCTCAGACCGTCGGCGGCTTCGGCCCTACCGACTTCGCCGCCGCCGCACACGTCCACGCGGCTACGGACATCGTCACCGGAACACTTCCGGACGAGCGCATCGACTCGCTCGTCACCCGGGACGACGAGGTGCTGCCCATCGTCCTCGCCAACGACGGACCCGGCTCGACGCTCGATGCCGACACTCTCGATGGTCTCGAAGCCAGTGACTTCGTCAACGGCGACCAGAGCTGTCCTCCAGGCCAGGTCGTCCAGGGTCTCGACTCAGCCGGAACGCTCGACTGCGGCCTCCCGATCCTGCCAGTCGAGACCCACGCCATCGTCGACGGCAACAGCTCGATCAGCCCCGGCACGCTCGCTGTCGACGGCGCCGGACTCCCAGCGATGGCCTACACGAGGTCGAGCTCGGACGAGGTGGTGCTCGCACGGTGCCACAACGTCTACTGCTCGTCCTCGACCAAGACGGTCGTCGGCAATGGCTACCTTCCTGCGTTGACCTTTCAGCAGACCGTCGATGGCTTTCCTGCCATCACGTACACCGATTCGGTCACGCAGGAAGTCTGGCTGGTGCTCTGCGGGGACGATCACTGCACGAGGTCCGACGACGTGCTGATTGCAGACCTCGACAGCGGCACCGGCTTCTTCAGGGCGCCGGTGGGCATCGGCGCGTCAGCTCGCCCGGTCGTCGCCTTCTACGAAGGTCTCTCCGGAGGAGATGGCCAGCTGCGCATCGCGACGTGTACGACACCGCAGTGCTCGTCTCTGAGCCTTCGCACGCTCGCCAGCGGCGGCGACACCGGACGCTCTCCGGCTCTCGCCATCAACAGCCAGGGCTATGCAGTGATTGTCTACCAAAGCGCTACTGACTCCCGACTCGAGCTCGCGCGCTGTCTGGACGACTCGTGCCTGAGCTCGTCGACGCGCGCCGTCAGCGGAGCGGCAGGAGGACTCAATCCGGCGATCGTTCTCAACAGCGTCGACCATCCCAGGATCTCCTACTACGACGGCATCGACTTCGAGCTCAAGGTCGCAGCCTGTAGCGGCGTCAGCTGTCAGGCGGCGTCAGACGAGACCCTGACGTCGAGCGGACCTTCAGGTGCGGGTCGTTTCAGCTCCATCGTGATCTCGCCAGCCGACGGCAATCCCTTGATCGCCTTCGAGGAGGGAGTCTTCCTGAGCATCGCCGACTGCAACACCCCCTCCTGCAGCGTGGCGCTCATCGAACAGCGTTTCAGGTTCGACTTGTCGGGCGATGGGAGACCATCGATGCAGCTCGGCGAAGACGGCATCCCGTTGATCGGCTACGGCAACGAGAACGGACTTGCGCTGCTGCGTTGTCAGGGACCGGAGTGCTGAGCCGCGCACACGGGACATCGACGCGGACTCGACGGATCTCGAGGACCATCACTGTCGCTCTGCCAAAGAGCCCGGCGGCCGAACCCAAAACTGTCGAGAACTCGTGTCCCATCTCGCCGGCCGATTGCGAGGAGGGAGTAGGCGGACACTTCGCCGAACCTCTGAGGCAGGTCGACGCCCGGCGGCCGCTTTTGCGACTCCGATTCGTTGTGGACGCTGAAGCACTGCACGAAGAACGCTCGCGGAGCTCAAAACAAGGGACGAAAGGACGAGATCATGGGACCGACAACTCTCGACACGAAGACCCCGCGCACCTGGGCGGGCAGTCTGGCTGTGTTCCTCCTGGCCACCTCATTGGCACTGTGCCCGCTTCCAGCGGCCAGTCAATACGAAGAAGCCATCGAGGTCGATCTGCTGGGACGCGACCCTGGAATCGCCACCAAAGAACCATGGAGTGGCTGGCCACTCACAGTGAGACTCTCCGTCGACGACGGTTCACTCTCACAAGGTGGCATCTACACCAATCTCGCGGGCGAGATGCTGCCGTTCACCGGCGTCGGCAGCTACCTGGTCTTCGAGGACCCGGACCAATGCCCATCGTGGGACACCGCTTGCGAGGGAGCGGAGTACGACGAGGTCGCGGTCCGCTTCAGACCCGACGTCGCAAAACCCAACCTGTCCGGACCAGAAGAGATCTCCGGGATCTTCATCCCCTACCAGGTCGACGGCTCGGCTCCCAGTTACTACACGGGTCCAGAGCTGGGCAACACAAACGACTTCTACACCGTCGGCGCCTCGCCGAATCTGCCCGGCCTGGTCATCGTCGCCGACCGAGGCCTCAGCATCGCGTCGGACATCAACTTCGACCGGCTCGACCCGGTGCGATGTCGCAATCTGGCAGGCCTCACCAATTCCGTCTCTTGGGAGCCTCTCGATACCAACGGTCTCACCAGTATTCAGGCCCTCATGAACGTACCGGAGTACGTGTTCGAGCCCATCGTCCGGGTCGACGCAGACGTCGTCGCGCCTCCCGGCGGCTCGTCGTGCGGGGCGCACTACCAAGTCGACGGCCTACCCTTGGAGTGCGGCGACTGGGAAGACGCATACCTCCAGCCGACGACCATCCGGGTTTTTGTCGTCAACGTCAATAGCGACGAAGAAGTTCCGGGCGAGGCACCGCCGCCACTTCATTTCCTCGACGATGTCGATGGCGACGGCGTTTGTACCGCTGCTGACGCGGAGGCGCTCGGATACATGCTGTTGTCGAACGAAGCGACGACCCAGGTCATCCCCGCGCAACCGAGGCCGCTGCCTTTCGACTACGATGGCAACGGTGCGAACGGCATGGGCGACCCCTTCGAGTTCGTCAAACCCAACGCCGTCGGCCAGCTCGTTCAGCCACCGCGATGAAACTCGGCGCGGCGGCGCTACTCGAGGAATCTCGGTTCATCGTCGTCGAGCCACGTCTCATCAACATCCCAGGACTTGGCGACCAGCGCTCGCTGCTGCCGAGCCGAATCACCATCACCGAGCGAGTCTTGGATCTCGGCGAGCAACCAGCGAGCACGCAGACGCCCCAGCTCCAAATCGAGCCGCGGCTCGAGCCCGTCTCGATGATCCGCGGCCAGTCGAGCGTTGGCCAGCGCTTGGTCCAGCTGACCGGCCTCTCGCTGCGCGAGAGCCAAAGCAGCTCGATAGACAGCGTACTCGTAGCCCTGCATGGTCACAGCCCTCGTCAGCTCGGCGATGGCACGATCCGCCTCTGACCGGGCCAGGGCAATTCGGCCTCTCAAGAACGCCGCGGCCTTGTTCTCGGTGCGATCGGGATTCTCCGGAGGCAACGCCAGCGATTCGATCTCTTCGGCCGTTCGAGCCGCGTCGTCCAGCTCACCCGTTCTCAGCTGGAGAAGCGCCAGCGCGAAGAGGTACCGCGTCGCCACTCCGGGGGTCTCTTGAATGGCTCGTTCGAGCACTCTGCGGGCTTCTCCGAGCTCGCCGAGCTCCATGTGGCACAGGCCCTCGAGCGACAGCACGAGAGCCCAGCGAGGTCCTTCCGCTTCCGCGAGCTTCGAGAAGCGCCGCAAAGACGC
>JANQPS010000018.1 GCA_028285365.1 Thermoanaerobaculia bacterium
GTCAGCGACAGAGTGAGAGCTTCGAGACCGCGATTGGAGGTCTTCACTGAGTCAGTATATGCCACAGTGACATTGTCACAGCGACATTTTTCTTTTTCATGCCGCCGCGACTGCGCGGGTGTGGTTGCAACATCCCCTCGTTCGCGACTCTTACTCGTACTCGTCTACTCGTACTCGTCGTGGCGGCGGACCCAGGCTTGTGCAAACGGTAGGTCGGCCTCGTCGCGCCCTTTCGGCAGCATGTCGATGTAGTGATACGCGCCGTTCAGACGGTCGAGGCCGCGGGCGTAGGTGGAGTAGGTGTGAAAGACCTTGCCGTCCTGGAGAGCGAAGACGCTCGTGCCCGGGCACTCGGTTCCATGGGCGCCACTCCCGCCGTAGTTGTAGCTCGCGGTGCCGGCATCGAGCTCCTCCTGGGTGAAGGTCACGCCGTAGTCCTGGTTGAAGGAGCAGCGTCCAGAAGAGACCCAGGGGAAGGTCCAGCCCATGCGCTTGCGGTAGGCGAGCAATGTGTCGAGTGGCGCCGTCGAGATGGCAACGAAGCTGGCGTCGCGCTGAGCAATGTGGACGGCAAAGCCGCCGAAGCCGTCGGCCCAGAACGAGCAGCTCGGGCAGCCCGCTTGCCAGTCGGCTCCGAACATGAAGTGCTGAACGATGAGCTGGCTCCGGCCGTCGAAGAGATCGGCGAGAGATTTCTCGCCGTTCTCGGTGTCGAACACGTAGGGCTCCGTGACCTCGACCCAAGGCAGCGCGCGTCGTTCGGCCGAGAGAGCGTCGCGCTCTCTATCGAGCGCCTTCTCTTTCTGAAGGTGCTCGAGACGCTGCTCGAGCCATTGTTCGCGGGACACGACGGCGGGCGGTGTGAGTTCGCTCATCGGATCATCTCCTTGATGAATAGCTTGATGACTAGAGAAGTCGTCGGACGCACCGCAACGGCTTCCAGGGTGCGGTTGGCTTGACACGGGCGAGCGGCCCTACAGGATACGACGAACGACATCACGGAGAATCGACACTTTCGTGTCGCTCCGAGCGACGACGACCTCGCGAGGGGCACCCTCGTGACGAGGTCGACTCAACGAATTGAGCCCGTGGAGAACGACGTGAAAGCACCAGAGAACACAATCTGTCCGTCTGATTGCCTCCTGCGGGCGTCCGACGTCGAAGCACTCCCGCGCGAGCGCTTCGTTCATCAGCACAATGCCGCCGCCATTCGCCATACGGTGTGCCTGACCGATGCTCTCGGGTTCGAGGACATGGGGCTCCACATGGTGCGCCTCGAGCCTGGCGATCTGTCGTCGGAGCACCACTACCACGAGGAAGACGAAGAGTTCGTCTACATCCTGACTGGAAGGGCGCAAGCCTTCATCGGTGACGAGACCTTCGAAGTCGGACCTGGAGACCTCATGATGTTTCCCAAGAACTCGCCGGCGCATCACATGCGCAACGAATCCGACGCGGTCGTGACCTATCTGGTGGGTGGGACGCGCGCGCCGATCGACATCTGCAACTACCCAAAGAAGGCGCTGCGTCAGTTTCGCGTACACGGTCAGAGGGAGTTCGTCAGGGAAGCCGACGTCAGGCGGCTCGATCGTCGCTGACGTGGTGATTGCCGAGGCCCGGCCACGACGAGCAGTAGGTTGCTCGGTGACGGTTGGCCGTGTTCAGACGACCTTCGCGTTGCCTCCGCTGAGCCGAACCTTCGCTCCGCAAAACTCCTCGACGCACATTGCCTCGAGGACGTCCTGGTCTTCGAGATTGGCCCAGGTTCGGCGACCGTCGTCGAGCCTGCAGGCGAGGTGTGCGAGGCTCGGTACGTCGCTAATCTCTTGCGCCTTGCCGTAGATCGACGTGTACGAGCGACTGGGGCGAGCTCCAGTACCTCCGTAGACGACTACGTACGACTCGATCGTTGCGTTGCTGGTGACGTCCGTGACCACTTCACAGCGTGGAGTCGCGTCGATCTCGTCCTGCACGTTCTGATGTCGAAAGGCGTGTTCTGGGCGCGAGCCGGAGTACACGCCAAAAGAGTGTTTGGTGAGCATGCCGCCGTTGGCGGTGACGAGTGCTCGCTGCTCAGGATGACCTCTGAGGAGCTCGGCGGTCCGAGCAATCGAGTGCATCACGTAGTTGTTGAGAGGACCGCCCCCGAAGGTCAGTCCGCCGGTGACGGTCAGTGGCCTGGAGGTCTCCAGGCCGAGCTCGTTGGCAGCAACCTTGACGGCGCTAGGGAAGCAGCTGTACAGGTCCACGTGGTCGAGCTGCGACGCGTCGAGGTCGGCGAGCTCGAGCGCGCGGCCGCCAGCGATTCGGATAGCCGGTGACGAGTGGAGGTCCGAGCGCTCGGAAACGTAGTAGTGGTCGTAGGCGTCCGTGCCGCTGACGGGGAACACGTAGGCGTCTTCCGGGATCATCAACGATCGGGCCGTAGCCAGAGAACAGAGAATCAGTGCTGCGCCCATGTCGACTCGCATGTTCGCGTTCATCAGCTTGGGGTAGACCTGGGTGATGGGGCGGTTGGACTCGCTTCGGGTCCTGATCTCGTCGGCCGTGACCTCGCGTCTGATCCACGCGTTCGGATTGTCCGTTGCGACCTGGCTGAAGCGCGCCCAGAGCTCGGCAACCCGCCGGTCGTGCTCCTCGACCGAAAGGCCGGCCTGATGACGCAGTGCCACCTCGAACAGCGAGTAGTACTGTGCGGGCCGTTCGAGCCCTTTGGCCATTTCTGCCTCGTGCCGGGTCCAGCGGGCATCGCCATAGGTCACGTCGGGCAGAGGGCGAGGATCATTTTCGACCTCCTCGAGCCAGTCGAGCTCGATGCCTTGCTTGGGTGCCTTGCCCATGGTGCGACCACACTCGGCGCCGGTCAGGATCACGACATCGTGGCGTCCCTGTTGAATGTCGAGGCAGCTCTCATTGACCAGCATCTGGACGTGGTTGCCACCGAGAACACTGACGCCGGTCTCGGGCAGGGAACCGAGCTCGAGCGCCTGCGCGATGTCTAGCACCGGGTTCTTGTATCCCCAGATGCCCTTGACGACGCGAATTGCGGAGGCCCGTTCGAGAATCTTCGGAGCCTGAGTGTCGTTTGCGGCTGAGCGCACGGCGTCGATCATGAGCTGCAGTGGTGAGCGCGCCTCGCCGGGGTCTGCTCGTTGGAGGATCTGTGACAGCCCGACCAGCACTGGCGTGCGGTCAGGAGTCGTCGCGTGTGTCGGATCTAGGCTCATGGTTCGCGTCTCCTCAGGACGACCCACAGCCTTCTTCGAGAGGAAGGGCTACGTCTAGGAAGAGTTGCGCAACCCTAGCCGACCGCTGAACTTCGAAGTGCGGAGACCGGATGGTCCAAGACCGAGCGCGGAGTCCAGCTAAGGGAGGCTGCGGTGAGGTCTTGACTCTTTACGTGCCCGATGTGGTCCCTGCCTTGGTCCCGCCAGCGGCAGTCAGAGTCGAAGGAGCAGTCTCCTGCTTTAAACGATCTAGACCGCCGCCATGCGAAAAGGTCGCCGTTCACGTGACGAACGTGTCGCTTGGCAGTGTCAGTCGGCTGTCCTCGTGACTGGTGTCTACTGCGCCGCGAAGAGCGTTTGATCACCGGCTTGGAGCTTTTGGGCGTCCAAAAGGAGTCGGTTCGTCTCCAAAACGATGCCGCCGATCGTCGCGACGAGCTCCGAGTCAGCGAGTGCTGTCCAGCGGGTCGAGCTCAGCGGCAGAGCCCGACGGAGACGGTCACTCCACGGAGGCGACCGCCGGGCGCCTCTCGGTGAGCGGTGACATGAGCTCACCGGCTTCTGCCAGGATCTCGTAAGAGTGCACTCGCGCCTCGTGCGCATAGATCTGGGACGAGACGATGATCTCGTCTGCCTGGGTGCGCTCGACGAAACGCTCGAGACCGTCGCGGATCGTTTCGACCGTGCCCACGGCCGAGCACGACGAGAAGTCTTTCATCATCACGCGGTCGGCCGTCGACAGGTGGTCGTCGAGGTTCTCTACCGGTGGCGGGAGTTGGCTCGGTTGACCGCGTCTCAGGCGGAGGATGGCCTGGAGTCCGGAGGTGCGCAGGAAACGCGCCTCGTCTTCCGTGTCGGCGGCGCAGACGTTGAAGCCGAGCATCACGTAGGGCTGGCTCAGCTGCTCCGAAGGCTCGAAGCGCTCCCGATAGATCTCGAGCGCCTGATCGAGGGCAGCCGGGGCAAAGTGGGATGCGAAGGCGTAGGGCAATCCGAGCGCAGCGGCGAGCTGAGCGCCGAACAAACTCGAGCCGAGGATCCAGATGGGTACGTTCAGACCGGCGCCCGGGACCGCCACGACCTGTTGGCCCGGTTCAGGCTCGCGGAAGTAGCGCTGCAGCTCGAGGACGTCGCGCGGAAACTCGTCGATGTCGCCTTGACGATCTCGCCGGAGGGCGTAGGAGGTCATGGGGTCGGTTCCGGGAGCGCGCCCGATACCCAGGTCGATGCGTCCGGGGAACAGCGAGGCCAGAGTGCCGAACTGCTCGGCGATCATGAGCGGCGCGTGGTTCGGCAACATGATGCCGCCGGCGCCCACGCGGATGGTGCTCGTACCGCCCGCGACGTGCGCGATCGCGACCGACGTGGCCGCGCTCGCGATCCCCGGCATGTTGTGGTGCTCGGC
>JANQPS010000021.1 GCA_028285365.1 Thermoanaerobaculia bacterium
GTCAGCGACAAAACGCACGGCCAATTTGCGCCCAACATGACGAGCGGTCGAGGGATGGGCCGCCAAGAGATCGAGCACCTCGTCACCGTCTTCGATCCCTCGACCAGCCGGCAGCTTCTCACCGAGGACCACTTTGGCCTCGGCGTCGTGAAACCCCGGATGAAACATCATCTGGTCTCGCTGAACGATACCGATGCGCGCAGCGACGTTCCTGGGTGGCATGGGTGGCTGGCGACTCCCGTCACCTCGTCGAGGCGGCCGATAGGTCCAGCCCGTGAACGCACGCGCCACCTCCACCACGTCCTCCTGCGTGTAGCCGCCGTCGACGCCTAGAGTGTGCAGCTCCATGAGTTCGCGCGCGTAGTTCTCGTTGAGACCCCGCGGACGCGCTGCATTCGGGTTGCGGTCGCGACGCTGCTCGTCGGAGCGCAGACGCTGCATCATGCGTTGGGCGGGATCTCCGCCACCAGCACGACCACGAGACCCGCCTCGACCACGCCCACGCACACCCTGATTGCCACCGCGCTGGATGTTGTAGTCGAGGGTCGTCTTCTGACCCTCCTCGGCTCGCGAGGCCGAGTTGTCGAGATAGGTGAGCATCGCCGGATGAGCGGCCGTTGCCCCCAACATGTCGCGAAAACTGCCGAGGACGTGTGGCCTGATCGCATCCCGCTCGTACGACACCAAATGTGGTCGGCTCTGGTTGTCAGTTGCCGCGACGTTGAAGTGGTTGAACCAGAAGTCGACGAGCAGCTCTTCCAGCTGGCTCTCGGAGTACACGCCGCGCAACATCTTCTGAGCGACGAGCTGCATGCCGAGCTCGCGCTGGGAGCGATATCCCTCGTCACTCATCATGCTCATCATCTGGCGACGGCGCACACGCTGAGCCTCTTCGTCGCCCGGCTCGCCAGAGGTGGCGTCCGCGTAGTCCTCCTCGGAGAGGTCACCCCGCTGCATCGCCATGCGCAGCAGCTGACCGGGAGGTGGAAACGTTGTGACGATCTCCTCGGGCGACATCGCGAGCGCGTCGAGCCGCTCGAGGCGATTGGTCATCGCGACGTCTTTCTGCGGCTCCAGCTGCCCTCGCAGCCACTGTTCGAGTCCCATCTCGAGAATCCGGTCCACGTCGCCGGGCCGCGGTCCGAAGGTGAGGCGCTCCAGAGCCAGGGCTGCCGCCTCTCGTTCGCTGAGGCCCGCCGCTTCGTACGGGAGGTCCAGCTCTCCGCTGCGACCACCCTGCTCACTCTTTCCGTTCTGTCCGTACTGTCCGTTCTTCAATGCCTGGAGCGACGAGCACAGAAGCACGCCTGCAAGAAGGGTCATCGTCAACGATCTCGTGCCAGCCATGGTCTCTACACTCCTTTGGATAATCTCCGTCAACACCCCGATGGGAGCCAACTGGTGGTGTCCACGAGCAATCCGCTCGAGTGAGAAACACACAGCGAAGCAAAACCCTGCGCATCTTCTTGGTTCGAAGCTGAACCAACACAACGAGGCTCTTCGAACACGGATCGTCTGCGAGAGGTGAAAGCGCGATGACCAAGAAACTGATCGTTGGGTGCCTTGGTGCGGTAGTGGTCGTCATTGTCGGCTGCGTGGTGCTCGTGGGGGCCTGTGTGGTGTCGTTCCAACAGGCCGATGCGGACGCCCGTGAGCAGGTGGAAATCTTGGTCGACCTGTGGAATCGCGACGAGTTCGACGAGCTCATCGAGCGTTCGGTCTACGACTCCGAGAGGCCGCAGTTCCGTCTCGTCAGGCTGTGGCGCCAGAGCGTGGGTCCGGTCCTGTCCATGGGAGCCACGACGCGCCTTTCCAGCGGCAGCAGCTTCGACGGGCAGACCGTCGAGCTCGATCTCACGCTCGAAACTGAGGGAGGACCCAAGTCGGCCACCTTCGGTTTTGTGGTCAGGGACGATGGTTGGTTCTGGCAGACGCTGCTGATCGACGAGCGCGGCTACTGGACCGAAGGAGACGAGTTCAAGGCCCAGATCGACTTCGCATCGTTCCCGGCGCCGCCGAGCACACCACCAGCAGCCGAGGCCAGCGCCGAGGGTGACTCGCCCGACGGCTAGACCAACCTCGGGAATGCCGCCCACGTCGTTTCTCGGAGAGTGACGGCAACTGTGAGAGACATGGCCCCGACGCTGCGTCCTTGGGACCATGCGAGGTCTTCACTCCGCCCCCGCGGGGTCACATGGCGCTCCGAGAGAGTCAGTTCGAGCCTCTGAGGCTTGGTCAGCGGCGGGGCTTCTCCGTTCACTCCGCCGTGCGCGGGGCGCGTACCTGCCCGCCGCACTCGTGGCCGCCGGAGGCCTCAGCCTCGTCCTGTCAGCGATCGCTCTCCTCGACGTCGTCCAGCTCCGCGACCTGATCTACCACCGTCCCGCAATCGAGCGCGGCGACTGGTGGCGACTTCTGAGCAGCTCGTTCGTCCACGCGACCTGGCGGCACCTCGTTTGGGACCTCGCGGGACTCGCGCTCCTCGCATTCATCTTCCGTCGTGCCTTCAGCGAGCTCGAATGGTACGCCGTCGTCCTGGTGGCAGCCGCCGGAAGCCAGCTCGGTGTATTCGTCGCCAATCCATCGATCCTCAGCATGGCCGGACTCTCCGGCCTGCTGCACGGCCTCTGGGCAGCGGGCGCGGTCGCCCATGTCACGCGCGGCGGCAAGCCGACGGACTTCCTCTGGCTGGCCCTGCTGATCGTCAAGATCACGCTGGATCTCACCGGGCCAACGACGCCTAGCAGTCATGCCCTGGGCGGCCGTCTCGCGATCGACGCACATCTCTGGGGGGCGGTGAGTGGCGCGGCCGTGGCAGCCCTGATCACCGTCCGACAGACCCGTGACGAGCGCACCCCCCAGCCCGCTGCAAGCACTCCTGGCCCGGCACTCGAAAGCGAGTGAGAGGACCTGCGAGCCAGGTGCGTCATCTCAACGTTCGACACTGACCACTCGACCCGGGCCCTGATCCCGACTGCATCTTGGGAGACCGAGACGATGAAGCTTCTCTTGACGTCCAGTCCATTCACCGCGCTCATCAGCAGCGTGCTCGTCGTCGTAGCGGCACTCTTTGCAACGCCAGCTAGCGCCCAGTTCGGTTTTGCCACCAACGCCGCCACCGAACGTCTGACGATCATCGACTTCGGGACCGGTGAAGTGGCCGCGACCTATCCCCATTCAGGGTTTCCGGGTGGAATCCGAGTCGCTGGCGACCTGCTCATGGCGACGAGCCCCGATGCTGGCACCCTCAACATCATCGACACGCGCTCGGGCTCAGCCAGCTCGGTCTCGATTCCCGGCATGCCACTCGGACTCGCAGTCACACCCTCGGGCGACGTCGCCTTTCTGACCGATCCAGACAGCAACCAGGTCTTCCGCGTCGACACCGCGGCGCGCGCTGTGACTCAGACGACCACCCTGTCGAACCGACCGATCGCGATCGCCACCGCTGGAGATCGCGTCTACGTGGCGCTCTACGAAGGCGCAAACCTCGAGGTGCTCGACGCCAGCACGCTCCTGAGCGTTGCGAGTGTGCCCGTCGGCAACTTCCCCGTCGACGTGGCGGTCGACGAGACCCGAAGCCGCGTCTGGGTCGCCAACTTGTTCGACAGCACGGTCTCGGTCATCGACTCGTCGACGAACACGGTCGTGAGCACACCCGCCGTACCGGCAGCACCGAGCGGAATCGAGATCCTCGAAACACGAGGCGAGGTTTACGTCACAAGCATGTCGCCCGACGCCGGCCCCACCCCGATCACGATCTTCGACGCGAGCACACTCGGGTCACTCGCCAGTGTCGGGACGGGTCAGCTCAACCCCTTCGATCTGCTCGCGAGCGCGGACGAAAGCGAGGTCTGGGTGCTCAGTCTGGGCGACTCGGATCTCGTCGGTATCGACACCACGACGAGGCAGACGACCGACACGGTGATCCTCGGTTCGTCGCACACTCAAGTCGCCGGTTTTACACCCAACGGTGCAGTCCTCGTCGAGATCCCGACACTCGAATCCATCGGTCTCATCGCACTCGCTTCGCTGCTCGCACTTGGCGCACTGCGCTTGTTGTCCACGCGTGGAACTCCAGCGCTGCTCTTCGCAGTCGCGCTGGTCCCCTCGATGGCCGAGTCACAGGGGGTCAGCATCGACGATGGCGAGCTTCCCGTGGCCGACTGGATGACCTACGAGATCGTGCTCTCGCCAACCGACGTGCACGAGGCCCGTCAGGAGGTTTCCGGTGGTAATCCGGGCGCCTTCCGTCGCATGCTCCACAACAGCAGCACGACTCCGATCCGCATTGCGCACGAGTTCGTCGGCGCAGACGGCTCTTACGATCCGTCGTCGTCGGGCGCGCTTGCGCTCGTCGACTTCGGCTGGGATCGCCGGATCCAGTCTCTCGACGGAGCGCCAGCGGTCAACGAAGCCCCCGCTGTCTTCCAGAACGGTCAGGTGTACCACGCCACTCTCGAGACCTTCTCGAGCTTCGTCTGGCAGGGAGCAACCACGACCGGTCTCATCGAAGCCGACTTCCTACTCGACGGCACCGGCGCCAATCCTGACTTCAGCGCCAGCGGATCGCCGATCACCTTCGGCTATGTGCGCGAGACCCTGAGCTTCTTTGCCGCTCACGACCTGGACAACTTCTCGGTGTGCGCCAGTCCCGCGGGCGGTGACTGCGTCTCGACTGGTGGTAACAGCGGCGTCTTGCGATTCGCCAGTCCGACCTGGACTCATGTCGCGGGAACGCCAACTGACATCGTCGTTCAACGCGTCAACGGATCCAGCGGAGAAGCGTCGGTAGACATCGTCGGATCTCTGGGCGGTTCAGCTATCACCTGCACCCTCACGTGGGCTGACGGCGAAGCAGGCGGTCGCAGCTGTCAGGCGGACTACGATCCTCGCACGGTCGAGGGCATCGTCTCGGGGCCGCTTCGCCTGGAGAACGCGACGGGCGCCGATATCG
>JANQPS010000029.1 GCA_028285365.1 Thermoanaerobaculia bacterium
AGCGTCGGTCCGCAGCTGCAGACGGCGACTCGAAGCAAGTCGGCGTACTGGATCGAGAGATCCGAGCGCTCTTGGCGGAGATCAGGCACGTGAGTGGCCAGATGCGCGCTCGCGACCCGGCGTACGGTGCGCTGACTGAGCCACCGGCCGTCTCGGTCTCGGAGATTCAGAGCGTGCTGGAGCCTGGCGAGCTGTTTCTCGAATACGCATTCCTCGAGGATCAGGCTGTCGTCTTTTCGATCACCACTGAGACGTTTCGCGTGTCGGAGCTCGGCCCGTCAACGGACTTGCTGGATCAAGTGACCGAGCTCGTCGACATCCTCCCGAGAAGCTACGAGCGGCGCCTGCGGGTCCGCTACGAGACCTTGGCTGAGGCTCTCGGCGAGAAGCTGCTGGGATCGGTGCTCGTCGAGCTCGGCGAAGCGGTTCGAGTCTACGTCGTCCCGGAAGCGGGCCTGCACTACCTACCCTTCGCGGCCTTGAGAGTCAGTCGAGAAGGCGAGATCTCGGCTCTCATTGAGCGGCAGGAAGTCGTCATGGTGCCGTCGGCTTCGGTCTTCGCCGGCTCTCGCTCCCGACCTACTCCACAAGCATGGTCGAAGCGACTTGCGGTTTTCGGAGACCCGGTGTTCGCCCGCGACGACCCTCGCGTGCTCAGTCCACCAGGGAACGAAGCCCCCGCTGCCCCGTCGCCGACGACGCGGCTCACCCGGTCCATGACCGACTTCTCGCTCGATCACTTGCCGCGCCTCGAGTGGACTCGAAAGGAGGTCGAGGCGTTGGCGGCCCTCACCCAGGTCGACGACCTGCTCGTCAGGGTCGACTTCGACGCGTCACTTCCCTCTGCTCTCGATTCGTCGCTGAGGAACTACGACTACCTGCATTTTGCGACCCACGGCTTCTTCAACGACGTTCACCCGGATCTCTCGGGCATCGTGCTGTCCCTGCTCGACCGAGACGGAGACAGCACCAACGGCTTCTTGACCGCGCCTCAGATCTTCGATCTCCGCCTGGACGCTCGTCTCGCCGTGTTGAGCGGCTGTCAAACTGCGCTGGGGCGTGAGGTTGCGGGCGAGGGCATCCTCGGCCTCGTGCGGGCGCTCCAGTTCTCAGGTGCTCGGTCAGTGATCGCCAGCCTTTGGAACGTGGACGACGCCGCCACCGTCAAGCTCATGCAAGTGCTCTACAAGCATCTGCTCGAGGATGGACTCGAACCGCCCGAAGCGCTTCGTCGGGCCCAAGTGTCCGTCATGCAAGATCCTGCGACGGCTGCGCCGTACTACTGGGCCGCGTTCGTCTTGCACGGAACGTGACCAGCGGCCGAGACAACGGACCGCTGAACAACCGGCCTGACCCAGGCGCGCATGTCACCCCAAGGGCATGCAAGGGAGCAAATGCAAACCGTTGACGCTCTCCGGTTAAACTGCCAAAATAGGCACTATTCGTCAGTGCCATTGCCCACTCTGAATTCAACAGGCCGGGGGAGTCAAACCGCCGGCTGCCACAGCGCATCCATATCCAATCGACTTCTGCTGAGCTGGGGGGCTCTTGTCATGAATCTCATGAGTGGCACTGACGGTCTTTTCCTTGGTCGACCAGGGGTGGGGGGATCGTCAAGAGTGGACGACGAGCGCTTGGCGGCTCTCAGGCGTGAGCTCCTTGCCTACTCCACCAGCAGGGGCCTGAAACGACAGCACGCTGAAGATCTGGTACATGAGACCGTCTCGCTCCTCATCGTCTACGAGGGTCGGGTCACATCTCCCCGGCCTTGGGCCTACAAGGTCTTACGACGCCTCATGGGGCGGTTTTGGGCGGATCAGCAGCGGACCCTCCCACTCGGGGAGGACCACGACCAACCACTGCAGGAGAACGCGAGCCGGAAGCTCCTTCATCAGGAGATTCGTGAGCTCGTCAGTCAGCTTCCCCGACGCCAACGACAGGCGTTGGAGCTGTGGCTGCAGGACGTCGCGATCAGCGACATCGCTGAGCTGATGAATGTCAAATACTTCACTGTCCGAAACCTGGTCCAGCAGGCCAAAGCGAGCCTCCGAAGTAGACTCGAACTCGATGAGGAGGCGCCCTGACTCGAAGGACCGGTCCTCGTTGGAACAAGAGGCTCGCGCAGCCCTCGAGCCGCATCTCACGAAGCATCGCGGAGACCATCCGTCACTCGAGATCCTGGCACGACACGCTGAGCGCAAGCTCTCGGCCACCGAGACCGCAGTCGTCACCGACCATCTCGTCGCCTGTGAAGACTGCCGCGGCCTGCGGCTCCTGCTCACCGCGGAATCTCGAGGATCGAGCACGTTCAAGAGCCGGCTCGGAAGTCCGATTCTCGCCTGGACATTGGCCGCGGCCGCCTCCATCCTCATCGGCGTCTTCGCGTTCCGCCCCTTTGGAACCGACAAAACGCTTCCGGCAACCGTACCGTCGGAAATACCGCTGCTGGCCGAGCTTCAAGCTGTCGACCGTGCAGATCCACTGCGCGACGGGGGACAACCTCGGTCTCTGAGATTGGACCGAGCAACGCTCCTCCTCCTGGTTGCTCACCCTTCGCTGCAAGGTCATCGAGGCCTCTCTCTTCGCGTGGACTCGCCACAACAATCGTTGCCCGTCGAGCCACGCAGTGAACTCCCAGGCCAATTCCTGGCAGTCCTCAGGCCTGGAGAGGTCGCCGACGGAGATCGGACACTCCGACTCGTCGACGATCAGACCGAGGAGACACTCGCGGTCTTCCGCGTCCTCGTCACAAGCAACTAGAGCGCAGATGATGAGGTGGCTCGTCACCCTCTGTCTGCTGACCTACGTAGCCAGCGAAGCTGTCGGCCAGACCTCACGCTACGTGAGCGCCTCCGATCTGGAGGGCTTCCGGGTCGATGTCGACCTTCCTCCCGGAGCCGCTTTCTGGGCCGTCGCGCTGGAGGAAGGTGCCAACGTCGAGCTCCTGCTCTCGAACGCCTCGAGCGACGACGTGGTCAGTACGAGTCAGCGTTCGATCGGTGTCGCCTACGAGAGGCTGTTTCATCGGAGCGCAAGCGGCGCGCGGCTCCAAATCCGAATTCGGGCGACTGAGGCGCTGACTCAGCTAGGCGGTGTGAGAGTCCTCCACGACGTCATCCTCGACCCAGAGCGCGCCAGTCTCTTCGAGTCTGCGTGGGATCACTTCCACGCGGCCGGCGGGGCCGCCGAGTCGAGGGCCCACCGTGAGTCTCACGCGCCCGACGAAGCGTTGACCCGGAGCAAACACTCCCTCCGCACGCAAGGACTGAGCACCGTCCTTTGGGCCGGAGTCACGATCTCCGGCCTGAGCCAGTCTGCGAGCCCGGTCGTCGGCATTTGGGTACGCCGACCGGGACAATCGACGGGAGTCGCTAGGCGCACGTCTGAGGGTCGGTCGGACTCTCTCGGAGAGCAGCCTCGCTCAAAGGCGCAGCCGGCCCTCAGGGCTGAACGGATCCGAGGCGAGCACCGCAGCATCGGATCTCACTCCGCGATCCTCACACGGCTCCTAGTACTAAGTGGGCACAGCGTACTCACACCCAATGACTCCCAAGCTCGAGCAGAGCTCCGTCAGCACAGTCCGCTTCGCCGCCCGCAGAAAGGTACTCCATGAAGAGACTCGTTTCCGCCCTGCTGCTCCTCGTTGCCACGACGACACCGGTTCTCTCGGTCGACACCGTCTGGAAGACGGTCGAGATCGGTGGAGTCACCTACGAAGTGCACGTCGTCTCGGACGTCGCGCTGAGCGGAAGCTTCCCAAATCGGCGTCTCCTCGCGGCCATGGATGCCGACGCAGTGACCGACATCTACGTCGTGGAGCAGGGCACGAGCAACGTCCTGGAGATCCCACAAGCCGCCAACCTGGTCACCATGGTGCAGAGCTCGTTTCAGTTTCCTGCGCTCCCGGGCGCTGGCCTTCTGGCTGAAGACGCGCTGAGAGCCGCCGACGTCCGGACGATTTCGGGTGCGGGCTACCCGCTGCTGACGTCTGAGTTCTTCAGTGACTTCTACGTCAACAGCTTCGTGCGCGGCGGCGCTGAGGGAATCAACGACGCCGCCGACCGTGCTGAGATCTATCGCGAGCTCTTCGTCGACATGGCACTGCAGCCGGATCTGGCCGATGAACCGCTGCGCGAGAGCCGTTACCAGACCATGCTCGACCGCGCGACCTCCCTGCCCTCTTTTGTCGGGGCACTCGGAGGCAGTGCCGAAGTCTTCGAGAAGCTCCGAGATCCACTGGGTAACGATCTCATCGACTTTCTGGACTACGAGCTTGCGGTCGAATCCCTCGCCCAGGACGTGGGCTCGATGCTCGACGTCGATCTCCAGCTGCTCGGCCCTGCTCAGTCACCTCTTTCCAGACTCTCGGATCAGCTGAGCGACACCGTCGGAACCGTGTCTGCCCTGACGGCGGGCGCCGCACGCCTACTCCTCCTCGAGTCCATGGCGCACGAGCGCGGAGACCTCAAGCTGCGCTTCCTGGAGCAGATGTATTCACGGATCCAGACGACGGGCACAGTGGACCCCGCACTGTTGCAGGGTCTCGCCCTCGCACGGCAGGACCTCGACGAGTACATCAACGGCTACTACCAGAACTTCGTCAATCTGATGATCGAGGCCACCCTCGACGACCCCAACGGAGTGCTCCACCTCGACAAACTCGCGACGGCCGCAGTCAAGAAGCTCTTCAACGTCACTTCCAAGGCCGCGGCCCGCGCGGTCATGGTCTGGCAGCTCAACTGGGAAGTCTTCCAGAACATCAGAGGCCAGGCCAACCGAGGCAAGACCGCATCGCTCGCTGCCACGATTCAGCGCGACATGTTCGGCGGTTCGGGGCTCGTTCACCACCGAGACCTGATGCACGCCAGTGGCGGTCTCGACGGCTACAACGCACAGGCCTTCTTCGAGCTGTACCAGATGAGCTGGTACATCACCGCTCGCCACTACCGAGACACTCTCGCGACTCTCAACAATCGCGTGTCACGGATCTGGGGCGCAGGAATTGATCTGTTCTCGGGCGGCAGCTACACCATGCAGATGGATGACCTCTCCGACTCGCTCGATCGAGCGGGGATGGTGGCCAGCAGGATCTCGTCGACCAGCTACCTGGCAGCAGTTGCGGATCCGTTCTCGCGCACCCAGCAGACCAACGAGCATCAGTGGATCCTCAAGAGAATCAGAGACAGCCAACCGGCGGTTCCAACCCCGATCCCAGCGCCGCTCCTCGGTATCTGCGTGACGCTTCCCTTCAACAACAACACGCCCGCGACGGTTGCCGGCATGAACATCCGATACGAGCCTCGGTCGTGCTCTGACCCGAATCTGATCGAGAGCTGGGAGTGCTCGGAGAACGACCCCGACGGTCAGTGCGACGCACGTGTCCAGCTCTTCTGGGACGATGACACCAACCCAAACAACGCAGACTGTGAGAACGGGTCGGGACCATGCCCGATCGCGGGCGCCGAAGACCTTCATCCCTCCAGGTCTCCCTTCCTGTGGAACGCCGCCAGGGACGGTCTCCGAGAGCGCTCGGCGTACGTCTGGGCAGTCATTTCCCAGGGAGGCGATTCCGCCTCTGATCTCAGCAACGGCTACTACCAGTTCATCGACCCCCGCTGGGAAGCCGAGGCCTGGTCAGTCGAGGACGTCTCGGTCTCCGAAGGCAGCCGCTCGGACGGAGACGGGATTCCGGAGATCGGCGAGTCGATCGAGATCGACCTGACGCTCGAGAATCAAACTGCACGCTTCCTGTCGGCTGTGGAGGTGGACCGCCTCAGGCTGGAGGGCGACGCGGGGATTTCGCTCACCAACGGTGAATGGGACGAGACGCAGGACGCACAAGTGTCTTTTGTTCTCGACGACACCGCGAGCGTGCCAAACGCCGCTGCGGGGGCAACCGTCTCCACGTCGACGTCACTCGATCTCTGGGTCGGGACCCTCAACGATGATCTGACAGTCGACCTGGTCGCCTCGATCGAGTACGCGGATACGAGCAACCCGGATAGACCCGACATCCGCAGGATTCAGGAAGTCGGCTTCGTCGCAACCGTGTCGGACGGAACCAGCGGCTCACTCCTGCGCTGCGACGCTCTGACCATGCTAGATTCAACCGATGGCGACCTCGTCTTCGAAAGTGGCGAGCGCGGCCACTTCAGCGCCCGCCTCTGCAACGACGGCAGCTGGGGAGCGAGCGGCGTGCGCGGTGTCTTCCGATCTCCGCCGCCACTGGGCGAGTGGCGTGACGAAGACTCGTTCTACGACCCGATCGGGGCAGGCGAGTGCCGCGAGTCGCTGGACGACTTCGAGCTGCGCACGGAGCGCAACGAGTGCGGTTCTGGCAACCTCATTCTCGACGTCGACTTCGTAGAAGGAAGCGAGAACGGGCTGCTCTGCCCCATCACCGTGACCTGCGCACCGTGGCAGTCACTTCCCGACGAGATCGAGATCGGAGCGATCGTCCAGGGCGAGGTCGTCGACATCGACGTCAACGTCTTCAATCCAGGCGCTGCGACCCTTCAGGTCACCGGCACGAGCATCGTAGGTGACTCAGCAGGCACGTCGATCATCTCCAGCCCATCAACGGTGGCGGCTGAGAACAACGAGCCGGTCACAGTGCGGATCGACACTTCAGCCCTGGCGGCCGGCACCTACGAACGCATCGTCCGGGTCGACTCGGACTCCGTTAACAGCGACGAGCGCGAGTCCACGATCTTCTTCTCCGTCGCCTCGACATCCAACGAAACGCAACTGACAACAACGGCGCTGGGGCTCGACCTGGCCGACGTCTCAGGCAGCACCGTCGTCTTC
>JANQPS010000031.1 GCA_028285365.1 Thermoanaerobaculia bacterium
TCGCCGGTATCCAAAGCCACGCCTACCGGCGCGACGGTGATGTTCTCCTACATCTCTCAGCGCAACATCGAGAGCATGCTCGGGGGCAACGCCATAGCGGTGGCGCTGATCTCGCTGATCTTGATCGTCAGCCTGCGCAGCCTCGGACTCGGGCTACTCAGTCTGGTCCCCAACGCGATGCCGATCCTCATGACTTTCGGCATCTGGTCGCTCCTCGTCGGCGAGGTGGGAATGGCGGCAGCCACTGTGTCGGCCACCTCGCTGGGTCTGATCGTCGATTCGACCGTGCACTTCCTCTCGAAGTACCTGAGAGGCAGGCGTGAGCATGGTCGCGATCGCGCTGGAGCCATCCACTACGCCTTCGAAACCGCTGGCAAGGCGATCGCGATCAACGGCGTGATCTTGGCCGTCGGCTTCGCGGTCCTCGCCACCTCGACTTTCAAGATCAACGCCGAGATGGGTCTGTTGACGGCAATCGCAGTCGGCCTGGCGGTGGTCGTCGACTTTCTGCTGTTGCCCGCACTTCTGATGGTCGGACACAAACAACAGAGGGCTGTCCCTGTCGAACCCAGCTACGCGACAGCAGCCTGACTCGAACGATAGCTACCCAAAGGAGACACGACATGAAGACTCCAAAAGCCATGCTGACCGATATCCCCAACCGCCCCAACAGCCCCTCGCTGTCACTGACCCTAGTGAGCCTGCTCTTGGGCCTGGCCACGATCCTCCTCGCTCTGCCGGCGGCGTCCTCGAATGACGAGGTTGGGAGTGGCGACGCCCTCGCGCAGCAGGGTTGGGAGATCGCCGCGCGCTCGGATCGAAGCGACCGCGGCTATGGTGACAGTCAGGTCGAGCTCGAGATGATTCTGCGCAACAAGGCAGGTAAGGAGTCCCGGCGCACGCTGGTGATTCACACCCTCGAGGTGCCGGACGAGAGTCTGGGCGATCGGAGTCTGATCGTCTTCGACAGTCCAGCAGACATCGACGGCACTGCCTTGCTCTCACACGCCAAGATCCTTGACCCGGATGATCAGTGGCTCTACCTGCCGGCACTCAAGCGCACCAAGCGCATCTCGTCGGTCAACAAGTCCGGTCCCTTCGTGGGTAGCGAGTTTGCCTTCGAAGACTTCACCTCGCTCGAGCTCGAGAAGTTCACCTACCGCTATCTGCGTGAGGAGAGCGACGAGGCCCTGAGCTACGACGTGGTCGAGCGCTACCCTCGGTACGAGCACTCTGGCTACACCAGGCAGATCGCCTGGATCGATCAGACCGACTTCCAGGTGCGCAAGGTGGAGTTCTACGACCGGCGCGGCGACCTCTTGAAGACCCTGAGCTTCAGTGAGTACCGCGAGTACGAAGGTGGCTACTGGCGCGCGCAGCTCATGTCGATGGTCAACCACAAGACTGGCAAGAGCACCGATCTGCGATACGACGAGTACGAGTTTGGTCGAGGACTGGCCGAGTCCGACTTCGTCAAGGACGTCTTGCGTCGTGTCCGCTGAGCACCCATCCGTTTGGAAAGCGCCCGGCTTCGGCCGGGTGGCCCTTCTCTCTCTTGCCTTCGGTCTCGTCGTCGCCTCTGCCACGCACGCGGCCTACGACGTCTCGGGCTTTATCGCGGCCGAGCTCCGTGGGTTCCTGAACCATCCGGTCAGCCGCGAACAGTTGCAGCACGTCCAGAGCTCGTTGGTGATAGCACCCGAGTTCACCTTCGAGACCAGGTCCGAGAACCATCAGTTCCTCCTGGCGCCTTTCCTCAGGCTCGACGACCAGGATGACGAGCGCACCCACTTCGACCTCAGGCAAGCCTACTGGCGAAGAGTTGGCGGCAACTGGGACTTGCTGGTGGGTGTGGACCGGGTGTTCTGGGGGGTTACGGAGTCGCGTCACCTGGTCGACATCGTCAACCAGACCGACACCGTCGAGGACATCGACGAAGAAGACAAGCTGGGCCAACCGATGGTGGCCTTCACCACCTTGCAGGATTGGGGCACGGTCAGTCTCTTTGCCCTCGTGGGTTTCCGGGAGCGAACGTTTCCAGGGAGCGACGGGCGCTTGCGAACGCCGCTCGTAGTCGACCCCGACGAGCCCGTCTACGAGTCGGACCGCGGCAACGACCGCGTGGACTGGGCAGTGCGCTACTCACACTTCATCGGCGACTTCGATCTGGGTCTGTCCTACTTCGACGGCACCAGCCGCGAGCCCGGGCTGGTGCCATCCCCCGATGGCGAGTCCCTCGTGCCGCACTACGATCTCATCCGCCAGGTTGGTCTCGACGTCCAATACACCGCCGGGGCTTGGCTATGGAAAGCCGAGGCGCTCCAGCGTGAGGGACACGGACCTGGCTTCTGGGCCACTGTCATCGGCTTCGAATACACGCTCTACCAGCTCGGTGGTCGTTCAGCCGACCTCGGTCTGCTCCTCGAGGTGCTCTACGACGACCGCGACCCACTGCTGGCGCCGCCAACGCTCTTCGACGACGATGTCTTCCTCGGTGCGCGCCTGGCGCTCAACGATGTCCAGGACACGGCGCTCCTGATCGGGGCCATCGTCGATCGGCACGACGACTCCACGCTGCTTCTGGTCGAAGCCGAGCGTCGTATTGGCCAGGGTTGGAAGCTCGAGCTGGAGACCAGGCTGTTCAGCAATTCCGACGCCGGCAACCTCCTCGCGAGCTTCGAAGACGACGACTTCGTGACCTTGCGCCTGTCCCGTCACTTCTGAAGGGCCTGAGAGGACGCACAGCGTGGGACGTAGTTCGCTCCAGCCGTCAGTCGCCTTAGAGATATCTAGAAGAGGCTGATGCCCTCGACCTCGAGGGCGACGAAGGTCCGTGGGAATGCGAGCGCGGTGGCTTCGGCGCAGCCTGAGCACCCCGGTGGACTACTGCTCTGAGCGCACTCCAGCCGGACCTCCGTCGGGGCCGTCAGTTGTGCTGCGCCTTTGAAGCTAACCGTTCGCCGCACGCTCTGCGTGATCTGGAGAAAGCTGCACTGAGACTGTGGCGAAGCGCACGAGGAGTCGGGAGTTCCCTCATTCGTAAAGTCGAGTACCAGGCCAGTGTCGAGGGCGAGCCGACAGTACACCCCACCTTCATGAAAGGTGTTCGAATTGACGTCGTAAGCATCGCCGAAGACGAGCTGAAGCCCCCCGATGAACAGCCAGTGTCCAGCAGGCACGGTCCTGGCAGACACGGTCGTGAACGTGGGGAACACAGTGGTGATGTCGGCCGGGGTGCCAGAGTAGATCTCCTGCATCACGGTAGTCATGCCGTCGTCGTTGTCGGCGAATCCCGGCGGCACGGCGGTGAGGTTGTTCCAGTGAACGGCTGCGGCCCCGGGGTTCGCGAGATCGGCGGCAGTCGGGTAGGCCAGTAGCGTAGAAGACAGCTCGCCGTCCGTGGCGTAGGCGGAGCCCTGGAGACCGTCGAGCCGGTCCGCGTCGAGTCCACTCGCGCTTCCGTCGGAACCCAGGACGAGTGAAAACACCTCGTCGTCGGTTGCGAGGTCGATGCCGTCCCATCCGTCAACGGTGTCTGCATTCAGACCGCTACCGGGCCCGTCACTGGCCAAGAGTAGTCTCTGCGAATCCACGTCCTTGAGCCCGCGCACCGGCCAGGCGGCATAGTTGGCGGCGGTCTTCGCGACGGTGGTCATCTGACCGAGACTGATGAAAGCGTGGACCGACGCCGGATCGTCGTCGACCGTCGAGCCGGTGAAGTAGCCGATCGAAGTCGGCGGCCTCTGCACACCCGTGAACGGGTCACCTTCGGTCCAGCAGCCTGTCCCTGCCGTGTTGACGAGCTCCGCTGAGATCGAAGAGCCACAGCCCAACTCGTGCGCCCTCAGGAACATGTAGCGCCACTCGTCGCGGGTCGGAAGTCGCCAGTCTCCGTCGCTGGAGTTGTCGGTGAGACCACACTCCCCGTCACCCAGGGCGGCGACGGCCTGTTGCACCTCGGACCACGTTCCCTCAGCCTCGTCCGAGAGCCCCGCCAGGGTTGCGCAGCTCGCGTCTTTCAGCCAGATCAGACCCGTCGTCGTGTCGGTGACGGTGCCGTTGCCACAGTCGACAAAACGCTGTGTTGTGTCCGTGAAGGAGCCCACGCACGGTGGGTCGGCCGAGGAGCCGCCATCGGACTGCTGGCACAGCCACGAACTCCCGTTCCAGACGGCGACCTCGCCGCTCGAACAGCTCAGCGAGGCCAGGGTGTCGGTGTCGACATCAGCGGCGCAGACCCACGCCGTGCCGTTCCACTTCGCGATCTCGCCACTCGCACAACCCAGATCGGCGAGCGTATCCGTGTCCGCGTCGAGATCGGGGCCGCAGGTCCAGACGCCGCCGACTCGCTTCGGAATCTCGCCTTCGCTACACGCCGACTGTGTCGCGACCACTGGTTTGCCGTCGATCGTGAGGTTCAGGTTGTCGGTCGCGTTTCCGACGTCGAAGCTCGTCCCACCGACGTGGACCCCGGACTCGCTGAGGATGGTGTCGGCAACCCCCTGCGCGCTGCCGTCCAGGATCAGGTCCGCGCCTCCGGCCGGACTCTGGTGTGCGGCACGCACGCCGGCGCCTCCGGGGCTACTGGCCCTGCCCGTCACCCCGGCCACGCTCCCCGAGGCCGCCGTGGTCTCGCCGACCACGCCGGCTGAGTCCGCGTCGCTGCTCATCGAGATCCCGTACACGCCGAGGGCAAGGCCGTTGGTGTCGGACACCGTCGCTCGGAGTCCAACGGCATCGGGAGAAAGCGGCCCGCCGCCTTCGGGCGAGCCAGTGGAAGCCTCGGTGCGTTGGTTCCGTCGTGACCGGGACGGCCGCGACCTTCTGGTGTCGCCGAGCGCGGAGGCGGCTATCGAGCCTCGGCTCTCTTGCTGCAGGTAGCGCTGCACCACCTTCAAGGCCTCCTCGAACTCCTGCTCGGCGGACTTTCCCTGGACCTCGATCAGTCGAGGACGCGACCATCCCTCCGCGCCCGCTTCCCAGCGCGCTCGCACCGACCAGGCGTAACGTTTGCCAGGCTCCAGGCACCTTTCGAGAGTGGGTGTCCAGCTCGTTGCCACCGGCGGGAGACTCTCCCTGAGAACCGGCTCGCCGTCCAACTCGCCGTCGGCGTCGAGCTCGTAGGCGAACAGGGTCTGGCTGCGAATGCCTGGCGGGGAGACCCAGCTGAAGGTCGGA
>JANQPS010000056.1 GCA_028285365.1 Thermoanaerobaculia bacterium
AGGGGCGTGGCGGAGGCTTCTCGTCGGCCGTGTCATCCACGCGATCGAGCGCCTTCTGGAACTTCTCTTCGAGGAGTCGATCTCGATCAGCGAGCGCAGCGCGCTCTTGTTCGAAGAGCTGCTCGGCTTTGTCCTTCTGGGTCTCGAGGTCGGCCAGGAGCTCATCGAAGCCTTTGCCGCCGGCAGGCGGTCTGGCGATCTCAGAGTGCTCTAGGACCGCTCCGGTTTTGGCGTCGACAATGATCTCGTCTCCACATCCAGGGCAGGTCACCAGAAGGGTTGCGGGTTCGTTGCGAGAGCCTTCGTCAGCCACGAGGTCAGTGTAGCGCAGGCAAACGAGACGCTCGAGACAGCTAAACTGCGCGCTCGATGTTGCAGACCCTCAAGACACTGGTGCGCTTTCGGAGCCTGCTGGGTTCGCTGACCGCGCGTGAGCTCGCAGCTCGCTATCGCGGTAGTGCCCTCGGGTTCTTGTGGTCGCTCGTCAATCCACTGATGCTCTTTGGCGTCTACGCAGTCGTCTTCGGGGTGATTCTCGAGGCGCGCGGAGGATCTTCGACGGACCCGTATCCGCTGTTCTTGATCACAGGCCTGTTTCCGTGGATATGGACCTCGGCATCCCTGCTCGAGGGTGCCGTGTCGCTCTCTGCCAATGCCGGCTTGATTCGCAAGGCGGTCTTTCCGTGCGAGGTGTTGCCGACCGTGGTCGTGTGCGCCAACCTGGTCCACTTCCTCTTGGCTCTCCCGATCCTCCTCATCGCGCTCGGCTGGGGACGATTCGAAGGAGCGGATGTGCTGGGCCCGGCAACCTTGTTGCTGCCGCTGGTGGTCGTGCTCCACTTCGTCTTGCTCGTTGGGGCGGCGATGGGACTCGCGGCTCTCAACGTTCACTTCAAGGACGTCCGTGATCTGCTGGGCAACGTCTTGACGCTGTTGTTCTTCCTGGCTCCAATTCTGTATGCCCTTGCCGACGTGCCCAACGAGAAGCTCCAGACGCTGGTCCGTTTCAATCCGTTTACGCCTTTTGCTCTGGGCTATCAGAGCCTGCTCTTTCGGGGAGAGCCCATCGGCTGGGAGCTCTGGGTCGAGATGTCGGGTCTGGCGCTGGCAGCTCTCTTTCTCGGGACCCTGATCTTTCGCAGGCTGGAAGACACGCTGGTGGAGTCGGTTTGAGCCGGTCTGCAAATACGGGCGACCGTGGACGAGCTGGTTCCGAGGTGCCTGACCGCGACATCGAGCGTGGCCCTGCGATTGCCGTTCGAGGGCTGAGCAAGTCCTACCGCCGGATGGCCGCAGGCTTCAAGATGCGCACACTCAAGAGTGCGTTTCTCGAGAGGTCGCTGACTAGTGGCTTGAGTGATGCCGAGACGATTCGGGCGCTCGAAGGAGTTTCGTTCGACGTACCACCTGGTGAGGCTTTTGGTGTCGTGGGGGGCAACGGGTCTGGGAAGTCCACTCTCCTCAAGGTCATCGCAGGGCTGTTGAGACCAGACCAGGGCGAGGTCGTCACGGATGGCCGCGTCGCAGCGTTGATCGAGCTGGGAGCGGGCTTTCACCCGGAGATCTCCGGGCGCCAGAACATCTCGATCAACGGCACTGTCCTGGGTCTCTCGAAGAAGGACATCGAGGAGAGGTACGACAGCATCGTCGAGTTCTCGGGACTCGCGGATTACATCGACGAGCCCGTGAAGACGTACTCGTCGGGGATGTACGTGCGCTTGGGCTTCGCCGTCGCCATCCACACGGACCCCGACATCCTGCTCGTCGACGAGGTGCTTGCGGTGGGCGACGAGGAATTTGCGCATCGGTGCCTGAAGAGAATCGAACAGCACCTCGCGGGTGGTGGTTCTCTGCTGGTCGTCAGTCATAGCCTGACCTTGATCGAGGACCTCTGCGATCGATGTTTGTGGCTGGAGCGCGGTCGCATGCGCGAGATCGGTGAGCCCCGAAGGGTCATCGACGCCTACCGGCAGGCGGTGGCGGAGGCAGAAGGTCGGGCACACCGAGAAGATCTCGAGCGCGCGACCACAGCCTCAGGAGTGCCCGGAGAAGGCGCGGCGGACGAGAACGACCGCTGGGGTAACGGCTGGGCGAGCATCACCAGTGCGCGCCTGCTGATCAACGGCAAGGAGCAGTACCACCTCGAATCGGGCGACGAGGCGGTCTTCGAGATCGAGACGCAGGCCCACCGCCCGCTCGAGGACGTTGTCTTCGGGATTGCCATCTCGACGCCGCGGGGAATCGAGTGTTGGGGTACCAACACGGACATCGAGGGTCTCGACATCGGCCGGTTCGAAGGCTCCGGTCGGCTTCAGTTGTGCTGCCCCGCCCTGCGATTGGGCGCAGGCGAGTACAGCGTCGATCTCGCCGTTCATGCTCGTGACGGCACGCCTTACGACTACCGCAGGGACCTTCTCCAAATGACCGTCGGTCAGCGCGAGCGAGGAGTCGGCGTCTACTTGCCCGAGCACGACTGGAAGCTCAGTGGTGGTCTGAAGCAGGCGACCGGATCGAAGGGATCGAGATGCGAGGACGGCGTGGCGTCGAGCGGGGCGACTGAATACGCCGAGGATTCGCCGGGCACCGATCGTTCGCCGAAGACCCCGGGCCGGGACCGGAGCTGATTGGCCACGACGAGTTCGAGGCAAGCGACGGCGCTGAGCGACAGTGTTCCCAGTTCCCAGATTGTGAAACGAGGAGATTTGCCATGAGCGACCGACCGCAGGAGCAGCGCGCGGCGCTGAACATCAAGATCAACGACGAGGAGCTCAAGGGCTCCTACGCGAACCTGGTCCGCATCGCCCACACTCGAGAAGAGTTCATTCTCGACTTCATCAACGTGGTGCCGCCGCAGGGCATCGTCACGGCGCGAATCGTGACCAGCCCCGGTCACGTCAAGCGCCTCATCCGAACCCTCGCCGCAAATCTCGAGCGTTATGAGCAGGCCCATGGGATCATCGAGGAAGCTCAGGATCCGACGACTGGAGGCATCAACTGACCCCGCGTTGGGGTCTGCCTGCTACTGTCGCGTGTCGTGAGGTCGTTTCCTAGCGTCGAGAAGATTCTCGCTCGGAACGGAGCCGAACGACCGGGTGATCGCGAGAGTCAGGTGTAGTACGGGGTTCGAGAAGGCGCTCTGATGGCTCGATTCTCACGATTCGAGTCGATCCAGCGTCTTCGCAACGAGCGACAACTGACGGCTCGACGAGGGAGCGGCTCTGCTCGCAACGCCTCGAACAGGATGGCGATCCGGTCTGCGCGGCTCCTACAGCTCTCTGTGGACGTGAGAAGAGGGGCTGTCGGGTGGCAAGCGACATGTCTGGTGGAAGAACGGGCAGAACGGCGTGAGCCCCAGCTCGGAACTGATTCAAGGAGATCCGTAGTGACTGTCGAGACAACAACTGGCCGAGACGAAGGCGCCCGATGGGTGCTCGGGCCTTGGGACCTTCGCGAACTGCCCGAAACCAACGACAGTGACTCGCTCGATCGTGCGCTGGCTGCTCTCGACGAGCAGGCTGCAGCTTTCGAGAAACGCCGCGGCGAGCTCAGCACCGAGACGCCTGTCGACGTGATCATCGAGCTCGTCCTGGCCTACGAGGCCCTCGTGGAGAGCTCGATGGCCGTCGGCGGCAGGGCGTCGCTCGAGTTCTCGGCCAACACCCAGTCGGATCAGGCTCTCACGGCACTCAACAGGGTCCGAGAGAGCTCTACGAGACTCGAGAATCGAGTTCTCTTCTTCCGCCTTTGGTGGCAGAGCCTCGACGACGATCACGCGTCGAAGATCCTCTCCCAGATGCGGGAGCGGAACGTGCCTGACCAGGTGTTCTTTCTCGAGGATCTGCGCCGCCTGGCCAACTATCAGCTGGACGAGCGTTCGGAGCAGATCATCAATCTCAAGGACGCGAACGGAATCTCCGGAGTCCTGACTCTCTACTCGATGATCACCAACGCCTTCGGTTTCGAGCCGGACATCGAGGACGTCAAGCAGGAGGGGCGCGCGCTGACCCGGGACGAGCTCACGGCGCTGTTCTATTCGCCCAAGCCTGGGGACCGCCGTGCGGCCTATCGCGAGCAGCTCCGGGTCTACCGAGACCACAGCAAGGTGCTTGGCCAGATGTACGTCAACCGGGTGCGCGACTGGCACAGCGAGCAAGTCGAGCTGCGTGGCTATCGGTCTGCGATCGATGTGCGCAACGTCGCCAACGACGTTCCGGGTGAGGCCATCGAAGCGCTGCTGACGGCGGTCGAGGAGAACGTCGGCATCTTTCAGAGGTACTTTGGCCTCAAGGCTCAGTGGCTGGGTCTCGAGCGACCTAGCCGTTTTGACATCTATGCTCCGCTCAAACCGAGCGATGAGAGGGTCCCCTACTCGGAAGCCGTCGACCTGGTCGTCGATACCTACTCCCGATTCGACGGTCGGGCGGGGGACCTCGTCCGCAGAGTGTTCGACGAGGGTCACGTCGACAGTGAAATCAGGCCTGGCAAGAAGGGAGGCGCCTTCTGCGCGACTCTTTCGCCAAAGGTGACGCCCTACGTTCTGGTCAACTATGCGGGCCGTCTGCGCGACGTCGCGACCATCGCCCACGAGCTCGGCCACGCGCTACACAGCTTGCTGGCCAACGGCCACAGCGTCATGACACAGAGTTCTTCGCTGCCGCTGGCCGAAACGGCGTCGGTGTTTGGTGAGATGCTGATGGTCGATCGCCTCCTGGAAGAGCGTGATGATCCTTCGGCTCAGCGCGAGATCCTGGCGTCCTCGCTGGACGACATCTACGCCACCGTGTGTCGGCAGGCCTTCTTCGTTCTCTTCGAGAAGCGGGCTCATCAGGCGATTCAGGACGGAGCCTCTCAGGAGGAACTGCATCGCCTCTACGCCTCTACGCTCACGCAGCAGTTCGGAAGCGAGATGGTCGTCGACGACGAGTTTGCGTACGAGTGGCTGGGCATTCCGCACATGTACGCGACGCCGTTCTACTGCTACGCCTACTCGTTCGGCCAGCTGCTGGTGGTGGCGCTGTACCAGCGCTACAAAGAGCTGGGCGAAGCATTCAAGCCGGGCTACCTGCGGATGCTCGCGCACGGGGGCTCGGCTCGACCAGAGACGGTTCTGCGCGAGGCTCAGGTCGATGCTCGCGACCCGGAGTTCTGGCGCGGTGGGTTCCGAGTGGTCGAAGACATGGTCGACCGCCTCGAGGCCCTCTCGTCGGTGCCCAGCTGACGGGCGGACCCGGGTCTCAGAAGACCGCAAGCACCTCGATCTCGAAGAGTAGCGTTGCGTTCTTGGGGATGCGTCCGGGAACGCCACGTCCACCGTAGGCCATCTTCGGGGGTATGAGAATGTGGCGCTTGCCGCCCTTGCGCATTCCGATCATGCCGATCTCCCAGCCCTGAACGACGCGACCGTCACCGAGCTTGAATGCGAACGTGGCGCCCCGGTCATGGGTCGACTCGAACTTCGTGCCGTCCTCGAGCCAGCCGGTGTAGTGAACCGAGACGTTCTTGCCGCGCCGAACCTCGTCGCCGTCGCCGACGACGATGTCTTTGATCTTGACGCCCTTCTTGAGCTCGACCCAGTCGCCTGAGTCGGTCGCGGAGTCGTCTTGCTGAGAGAAGGCGGGTGCTAGCCCCACGAGCAGAAGGGCGAGCATTGCGATGGTCAGCGAGGATGTGACTCTCGAAGTGCGCTCCGTCGCGGAGCCAAAGCTCGGGGAGGGAGACGAGCCTGCATGGGGCGACGTGGTGGCGGGCATCGTGGCGGGCCTTTCGGGGGACGGCGTGGTGGGCGAAGGGGGCCTCGAGGCGGCGAGGCTTCTCTGACTCATTGGGTCGCGACGCGCTGGGTCTTGTTGTACATGGACGCAATCAGGTTGGCGTAGCGCTCGGCGACCACCTTGCGTCTGACCTTGAGAGTGGGCGTGATCTCACCCTCCTCCTGCGACAGCTCCCGCTCGAGGATTCGGAAACGGCGCACCCGCTCGTGATCGGCCAGCTCCGCGTTGACGTTGGCGACCGCCTCTTCGATCAGCGACTGGAGACGTTCGTCTTCTTGCAGTGTTTGCGCATCGGCCTCGACCAGGTCTTCCGGTAGCTCTTCTGAACGAACGGCAAGCAGGGCGGTGAGGTAGGGGTAGCGGTCGCCGAAGACGACCGCCTGGCCGATCAGGGGTTGGTTCGTGAGCATGCGCTCGATCGGCTGCGGGGCGACGTTTTTGCCGCCGCTGGTGATCAGGAGATCTTTCTTGCGGTCGGTGATGAACAGGTAGCCGTCGTCGTCGAGGTGGCCGACATCTCCGGTGGCGAACCAGCCCTCGTCGTTGATCGCCTGCTGCGTGGCCTCTTCGTTCTCCCAGTAGCCCCTCATGACGCCGTCTCCACGCACGAGGATCTCACCGTCGG
>JANQPS010000064.1 GCA_028285365.1 Thermoanaerobaculia bacterium
GCATCGCGGAGCCTTTTGTCGAGATGCAGCTGCGAAGTGAGCTCGAGCGTGCTCTCCCAGACGTCCTGGCCTGGCCCTGAGAGATCCTGAAGAGTCGGCGCGACAACCCCGGTGAGACCGGTTTCGAGCAGAGCCTGCGTGATGGCGTCGCCGTGGTAGTAGTGATCCCAGACGCAAGCAGTTCCGCTGAGCAGGCACTCGTAGGCTCCCATGCGCGCGAAAGCCAGCACGTCATCGCGGGTGAGCTGGCGCTCGATGCGGAAGAAGAGATCTTCGACGAGGTTGCCGGCGAGCGCGGGGTTGAGGTCGAAGGCGCGCAGGAAGTTGAGCGTCAGATGTGTGTGCGAGTTGATCAGAGCGGGAGTGATCAACTGGTCGCCGAAGTCCTCGACGGTGGTTGCGGGCGCAGGCGCGTCGTCGTCGAGCTCGGTGACGCTGAGGATCCGGCTGCCCGAGAGGACGATTTCCGCCGGGCGTATGCTCAGTTCGGGTGCATCGCCGAGCAGGACTCGACGCGAGCGCAGGATGGTTTCGCGAGCCTCCATTTCGTGCCTTCTCGAGGCTCCTGATCTCTAGGGTGGCTTGCGGCCCGGAGTCGAGTCAGCTCAAGCGCTGGCCACGAAGACGTCCGGCACGAAGTTGCCGTGGAAACCGAGCGGGAAGTGCTGAGCGGTCCAGACGCGTGCAGCGAGGTCCAGGGTGCCGGCGTCGCGAATCTCGAGAAAGTTCTCGTCACGCTCAGTGTCGTAACCCTGGAGCAAGAGCCAGCCGTCGGTCTCGTCGCCGTCGGAAGCACGAGGTACGAAGACGGTTTCGCCTAGGGCACGACCCTCGGTGCCGCCGATCCGAGCGGTGCCCCCCTCATGAAGGTCGTGCCTGACCAGATGAGTGGCGACGAGCGGATCGTCACGGATTCCCGACTCCATGGTGTAGAGGTAGCGTGCGTTCTCACCTGAGCGCCTCGAGTCGAAGCGAGGGAACTCCTGCTCTTCTTCACCTTCGGAGCGTAGTGCGACGCTCCGTTTTTCGAGATTCAGCTCCAGGCGAACGACACGGGGTGGCGCGACCTCCGGGAGACGGTCGCTGGCATGAGCATGGAGCAGCTCCAGTGCTCCATCACCTGGGCTCAGAATCGTGTCGAGAACGATGCGTCCGTCCTGTTCGTAAGCGTTGCCGTTGTGAAAGACCATCGTGGCTGGTTGCTCGATCACGATCGGCTCACCGCTGCCGTCTCTTCGCAGTACGAGGATTCGGGTGGGCTCGCTCTCGAAGTAGCGCAGCGCTTCGGCCACAGTGGCCTCGCCCGCAAACAGCATGGCCATGTCGATGCGAACGGGCGGGATGACGAAGACCAGATGATTCGTCGTCAGGAGCATGTCGTGGATCATGTGGTAGCCGGCCTGCGGAACCTGGTGCAGCTTGTGGAGTTTCCCGTCCGGCTCCATGCGGAAGACGGTCAGGGCCGTCCCCGGTCCTTGGGTGACTCCGTAGCCAAACGCCTCACCGGTCTTGGGGTCGAACTTGGGATGCGCCGTGAAGGGCACGAAGAGCGGCAGGCTGCCCTTGAAGTTCCAGCGGTCCTGATAGCTCAGGGTTGCGGGATCGATGGCGGTGGGATGGCCTCCCTCGGAGAGGCCGAGGAGTCGCCCGTCGTAGTGGATGACGTTGACGTTGGGCTGATTCTTGAAACGGAGCGGACCGGCGGGCGAGTCTTCCCGTTTGGGCGCGGCCGTGCCGAACTCGCTGTAGATCATCCGGCCAGCGGCCAGCTCTTCTTCGCGCTCGGGAGTGGCGACGAAGGCGGAGCGGAGATCGACTCGGCCCTCGCGAAAACTGAAGCCCGAGACAAACGCGTCACCGTCGAAGAAGTGCCGGAGGCGAACCCCGTGGTTCTCGGATTGCCCTGGCGCGACTCGGTAGAGCGTGCCGTGGAGATCTCGGGGGACCTCCCCTTCGATGTCAGTCAGCTGCCAGTGTCCCTCTGCTGTTGCAGTGCGAAAGGCTCGCCAGCTGAGCCGATCAGGAGCCGGACCTAAGGCGCGGGCCACGAACTGCGGCTCGAGAAATCCGAGCGCTCCCAGTCCCGCGACGAGATGCCCGAATCGGCGGCGGGTCATTCCTCGAGCTGACAGCTCGAGGCGCTCCAAGGCGTCAGTGGAGTCTGAACGTGATTGGAGTCGTGATCTGGTCATCGGCTCTTCTGCCTTTCCACAAGGGGGTCACCGTTCGGGAGGTCAATGGCCTTCGGCTGGTGACGACTCTATCGGCTCCGTCTCGAGACCGCTGGTTGGAAGACGCGGTGTGGGAGAGCTCCTCGATCCGGCTTCCAGCCCCGGCGTCATGGACGACTCGTCGTCCGACTTTTCCGTCTCCTTACAAGCCCCGAACCTGTGATTGACAGACACTGGGGCACCACCCCAATAGCGTCTCTTTGGCTTCGCTCCCTCCGTCGTGGTGGTCGTGAAGTCCGAGCGAACGACTCTGGAGGGACTGGTAATGAAGATCTCGATAGCAGGAGCTGCCGTATCAGCGGTGTTGGTGATGTGCGGGGCCCCGGCGACGAATGCCCTCGAGGGAGTTGTGGAGAGCTCCGCTGATTTCGAGGTGGCAGGAGACTGGGTGATCAACGAGGAGCTGAGTGAGGATCCGCGCGAGCAGATGCGACGAGGTGGCCGCGGTTCTGGAAGTGGCGCCGCTGGTGCGCGCGGTGGCGCGCGGGGAGGTCGTCAAGGTGGATTCGGAGGCGGTAGCCGAGGCTCCGGAGGCCGGGACGATGCTGAACGCAACGGTGGCAGTGCAGGAGGCGTGATGGGCGGGGCTCAGAAGCTCGTCATCCAGGCGGACGAGGAGTGGGTCAGCATCAGGGTCGATGACCGCCCGGCTGTCGAGCAAGTCGTCGACGGAATGCCTCGAGAGAGAGCGGGCAGGCGTGGGGAGGTGACCACGACTGCTGAGTGGAAACGCAGTCAGAAGCTCGTCATCGATACCGACAACGAGCGGGCGCAGATCCGGCAGGTGTACAAGGACGAGGACGGTCGACTGCTGGTGGAGACCCGAGTGCAAAGAGAAGGTCGACAGGCGCTGAGCTTCAAGCGCGTCTACGACCGCGCAGGCGGCGAGGCACCGACCGAGTCTCCGGACTGAAGGTGTGAGACCGGAGGGTCGTGCCACGAGTCCGACCGGGTGGCGGTCGCTCAGCGAGTCCTGCCGGCGCAGAAGCCGTTTGTTGTGTCTAGTCCGGCTAAGATGCGCGCGTGAACCTGGGCGACTATCAGCTGATCGTCTTCGACTGGGACGGCACCCTCCGCGACTCCATTCCGACGATACTCGCCTGCGCGGACAGCGCGCTTGCCGAGCACGGACTCGAGGCTGATCCCGAAGACGTCAAGAAGACCGTGGGGCTGGGTCTCCTTCAGTCGGTACCTCAGTGGAGTACCGGAGTCGACGAGTCGAACCTCTCGTCGATCATCGAGCGCTACTCGCATCACTGGCGCCACGGCGGTCACGTCCTGCGGCTCTTCCCCGGCGCCGCCGAGCTCGTCGAGCGGGCGGCGACCGACGGTGTCGACGTGACGGTCGCCACGGGCAAGAGCCGAATTGGACTCGACCACGATCTCGAGGTCTCGGGACTCGGCAGCTGGATCAAGTCGTCGCGGACTCCGGACGAATGTAGGCCGAAGCCACACGGCCACATGGTGACGTCCCTGATGGAAGAACTGCGAGTGTCGCCGGAGGGGACGGTCGTGGTCGGAGACACGACGCACGATCTCTTGATGGCTCGCGACGCCGGAGTCGATGCGGTCGGTGTACTCACGGGCGCCATGCAGCTGGAGCAGCTGGACGAGGTCGCCACTGCCTGCGTGAGCTCGGTTGGCGAGCTGCTGGCGCTCTACAGTCCCTCGGGCCGCTGAGCTCCGGTCTTCGGCCAGAGCGCGTCGGTGACTCGTCATGAATGAGGGCGCGGCAGCGTCCTCCGTTGGGTTTCACCGCCCCGGTCCCGTCTGCCCATCAGCCCCTGTTGTGCGCTTTTCTCTTCTCGAAACGTTGTTTTGAGTGAGGGCGGAGAGAGGGGCTGAGCGACTTGGGCCCGCCGCTTCTCACGACACGCAACACACGACAACACGAGTGGACTGTCGCTTCCACGAAGACAGCCCACCAGTGTCGGGTCGCACAAGACCCGACTCGAATTCGAGGGGGACGAGACATGGAGACCAAGCGAGCATCGCAGACGAAAGAGCTGCAAACGAAAGACACGCAGCTGACCGACACCGACCTGGAGCAGATCTCGGGCGGGTTCAACCCACAGCCGGAGCCGCCGCGCAACCTCACGAACGTGAACGCGGCTCGACCGGTCACGCGTGGCAGGTGGGGTCGAGTCGGTCGCTGATGATCGAGACCAGACCGAGGCTGGCGCGGCGCGGCCCGGGGACGATCTGCCAGCAGACGAGCTGGTGACGCCGCAGTCGAAAACGCCGGGGTCCTGCCCCGGCGTTGTTCGTTTGTCGCGCGCTTTGAGAGCCTATTTCAGCAGCTCGCTGAGCAAGAACAGATCGGTGAGAACCGTCCGCACGTGCATCGAGGCATTCAAGTTGTCGACGAGCTGAGAGCTGATCGGCGACTTCGACAGCACGAGCTCCACGAGTGTCTTCGCGCGCTCGCAGTCGGACGCGAAGAGGTCGCCGAATCGCGCCCACTGTGCGGCGCCCTCCTCGTCTCGTGGCGCCGCTGCTCGAGCCAGCCCAGGAAGCTGGGCGAACGCATCGCGCATGGCGATCAGCATGTCACTCAACTGAGATCCCAGCTCGCTTCGACCTTCGCCGGAGATGCCCTGAGCGGCATAGGCGAGAAGGAACTCATAGGCCTCTTCGACCGCGTTGATCGAGGCTTCGACTTCTTGTGCAGGGGTGCGGGACTCGTCGGACACGGGACGTCACCTCGGCGAATTCGGCGTTGACTGAATAGAACGAAAGAGACTGACTGGAAGCAACGAAAGAAACTGGGTGGAAGAGACGGGAGGAGCGAGGATAGCGAAAAACGAGTGTCCTCGCGGGAGCTTCTTCGCAGGTTCACCTCAAAGGCCCCGAAGCAGAAAACCCGACGACCGCCAAAGCCTCGGCAGTGCGTCGGGTTGATCGAGCGGTCAGGGGCCGCCTGGCAAGTGGCAGAGAGCCTACTTCTCGGCGCCCTCGGTGGCTTGCCAGCGTTCGGGATCGTGATTCTGCAGGTACTTGTCGCGGCTGATCCAGCCGAAGATCATCGACATCGTGATCCAACGCTTCTCCGGCAGGATGGCGAAGTAGACGTGCGAGATCGTCAGGAAGACCAGGCCGACGCCGCCCAGACCGTGGAGGACATAGACCCAACCCCACGAGGAATCGCTCATGAGATAGGGATCGCGAGTGAACAACGGGGTGTCGATGCGAAACATCATGAACACCCCGGTGATCATCACCGCAAACCCCGTGAGCACGGCCGCGTGGTGGAACATCTTGTGGTCGGCCGGGTACTTGCCCGGCTTGCGTGGAGACTCCACGCTCTGTCCCATGCTGTGCCGCATCTCCTGGATGAACTCGCGGAGATCACCGGGACTGATCCAGATGTTGCGAAGGCTCTGGAACACGCTCGCGTGGACCATGTGGAACACGATCGACGCAATCAGCACGAGGCCGGCAACCCAGTGCGCGGTCACCCACGGGAACTGGATGCCGACCTGAGGCAGAAACCCCGTCACCAGGAGCACGAGCATGGCGACAGCCATGACCCAGTGGAACACTCGCGACACCATGGAATGGCGCACGACCTTCTCTGGAACGCCCTCTGCCGAGCCGGGAGAGTCTTCGCCTTTGGCTGAAGCCTTGAGGAGGCGAGGCCGAATCACGAGATGACCGACCACAAACACGGCGCCGACGATCAGAGCCGCCCAGAACAGATCCCAAGAGATTCGGAGCGGAACTTCCTGTCCCCAGGGATTCTGTGCCCACTGAATGAATTCCATCGAGAACCTCTCAGGCCTGAGCCGACTGTGCGTCGCGAACCGCGCGCATGACCAGATTCCGCATCAGCGGTAGCTTGTAGCCGTTGTGACGGAGCGGCTTGGCGCCTTTGATGGCGAGCTCGCCGGCGCTCTTACCGGTGGCCTCGTCAGCGTTCTTGCCGCGCAGTTGCGCCTCGACGGCCTCGAGGCGCATGGGGTAGGGCGCCACGGCGCCCACGGCGACTCGAGCATCCTCGATGGTCGCACCGTTGCGCTTGAATGCAGCGGCCACATTGACCAGCGGAAAGTCCCAGGCGTTGCGGTCCCGGACCTTCTCGAAGTACTGGTGGGCCCCTGCGAACGTCGACGGAATCCGGATCGCCACCAGCAGCTCGCGACCGTTGAGCACCGTCATTCGCGTGATGTCGGTACTCGGGCCGATGAAGAAGTCCGCTGCCGGGACTTCTCGCTCGCCGCTACGTGAGCGAACGACCATCATGGCGTCGAGGGCTACCAGTGCCGGAGCCGAGTCGGACGGACTGACCGCGACACACCGGCTCGCACCGAAGATGCAGTGCTCGCGGTTCATCGACGTCGGGGTGTCTGCGTAACAGATGTTCCCGCCAGCTCGGTAGCAGGGCCAGCCACCGCGGTAGTACCAGCAGCGGGTGTCCTGAACGATGTTGCCGCCAAGGGTGCCCTGGTTGCGGACCTGTGGTGTGGCCACGGCCTGGGCAGCTTGGGCCAGCATCGGGAACTTGGCCTTGATCGCCTCATGGTTCTCGATGTCTGACAGGGGAGTGAGAGCTCCGATCTCGTATCCGTCACCTTGCTCGCGGATGCCTCGCAGCTGGTCGATGGCGCCGAGATCGACGACCACGTCGGGCCGTTTGGCTCGGTCCTTGAACCAGTCGAAGGTGTCGAGTCCGCCTGCAAGAACCCAGGCGTCATCGTGCTTCGCGAGCAACTCCAGCGCGCCGTCTACGTCAGCCGGCTGGAAGAGGTCGAACTCGGGAATCATGTCGTTGATGACAGGCATTGTGTTTCCCTCTCGTCCCTAGCTGTGCGCGGTCAGGGTCTCAGTGTCCTGAGGCCTGTCTTCGAGCGCGTTGAGGATGTTCTCGACCATGACTGGCATCTTGCGGATGACCTTGCCGCCGAGGGCGTCCTGAATGGCGCTGACGAGCGCCGCCTGGCCAGCACCGATCGGTGGCTCGCCGATGCCCTTGGCGCCCACAGGCGTGTAGGGATCAGGCTCTCCCACGGCGCCCCAGGCCATCTCGCGTGGAACGTCGAGAATGGTTGGCGGCCGCGCCGTATAGAAGCGGTGTGCGAAGGGGATGCCCCAGCTCGGGTCGTAGATCCACTTCTGGTAGCGAGCCAGGCCAAACCCCTGGATCCCGCCGCCGTGGAGCTGGGCTGCGAGCGAGCGCGGGTTCATGACCGTGCCGCAGTCCGTGATCGCGGTGTAGTTGGTCATCTCGAGAACGCCGGTCTCGACGTCGATCTCGATCTCGGCGCAGCCGAGGACAAATGACCAGAGTGGACCGCCATTGTCGTACTCGTCCTTGGCAACGCCGAGGAGTCCCTGGCCCGCGAGTGCCGTTGCGGACGCCGTGGTCATGCGGTGGATGTTCTCCGGCAGCTCTTCGCCGGAGAACTTGCCGCCGCGAGCCACGGCCTTCTGGGCTGCGGAAGCGAGCGACATGCCGCCCCTGCGGTTGCCACGTGGGTGGACCCTTCCTCCGCTGACGTCGTAGCTCGAGGCCGACCCCCCGAGCTCGGCGGCGGCGAGCTCCTGGAGCTTCGCTTTTGCATCACTCGCGGCGGCGTGGATGGCCCTGGTCGTGGCATGGGTCGTCATGCTGCCGGCCTGGACCGTGGTCCAGGGCAGGTGTTTTCCGGTGTTGCCCCAGATGACGTTGATGTCTTCCCATTCGAGGCCCAGCACGTCGGCAGCCACTCTGGCGGTGTCCGAAAACGAGTGAGTCCCCAGGTTGCCGACGCCCGTGTGGACGTGGACCTTGCCATCGTCCTTGATGACGAGCAGGCCATCGAAGCCGGAGACACCGCCGATGAACGGCGAGAAGCCGAGTCCGATTCCCGTGACCTTCGAGCCGTTGCGCTGCCCGGATCGGGTCTTGAGCTCGTCCCAGTTCAGTTTCTCCTTGGCCTGGTCGATCATCTCGTGCACGAAAGCCGAGCTGATCTCGGCGCGCTGCGGCCCGACCTTGGCTTTGCCTTGAGGTGCGTTGGTGCGACGGATCTCGAGCCGGTCGAGGCCGAGCTCCGCAGCGGCGCGGTCCATCATCGGCTCGATCATGGCGATGATCTGAGCGCCCCCCGGGGCTCGCTGCGCCGAGCGTGGTGGGGTGTTGGTCAGAACCGAAACGCCTCGAAAGCGCATGGCCTGCGGTTGGTACGCGAGCGACGCGGTCGTGGGACCCATGGACAGATCACCCTGGCGGCCGTAGGGACCGTTGTCCTGGATGATGTACATGTCCAGCGCGGTGATGGAACCGTCCTTGCGAAAGCCCACCTTGATCCAGGTCTGGAACCCGGGCCGTGCACGTCCGATGTAGGTTTCTTCGTAGCGGGTGATCCGATGCATGACCGGGCGGTTGGTCTTCTTGGCGAGCAACGCCGCGATCGGCATGTTGACCGTACCGACGATCTTGCTACCGAACCCGCCGCCGCAGTACTCGCCGATGACCACCAGGTCCTTGCCGTCGATTCCGGACCAGGCTGCCGCCGGACCGTGCGTGCGCGCAACGCTCTGGGTGGACGCGTGGAGGATGACCTTGCCGTTCTGCACGGTTGCCATGCAGGTGCGAGGCTCCATTGGGTGATGCGTCACCGACTGATGGGCGAGGGTCTCTTCGATGACGTAGTCGGCCTCTGCGAAACCGGCTTCGAGGTCACCGTAGGACCATTCGTCCTGATGCTCTCCCATCGGCAGGTGGTCGCCGGCCTCGTCGAAGACATCCTGGGACCACCGCAGCTCCTTGACGACCGTGCGTCGTCCTTCCTCGGTGCGCTCGTTGACGATCGTGTTGCCGTCGACTCGCGCGTTGCTGCCGCTCGGCTTGAGGCTCTCGAGTGGATCGAGCGCAAACGGAAGAGGCTCGTAGTCGATCTTGATCTTCTCGATGGCCTCGGCCGCGAGGAGCTCGCTGGTGGCCGCAACCGCCAGGATCGGCTCGCCCTCGTAGAGGGGCTCCATGGTCAGGGCGCGCTCAGAGAGCGGCCCCAGATCCGGGAGATCGTCCGCGGTGAGGATGGCTTCGACGCCCTCCATGGCGAGGGCTTCGCTGGCGTCGATGTTGCGCACGCGCGCGTGCGGCATCGGGCTCGCGAGCACCTTGGCGAACAACATTCCGTCGGCGCGAAAGTCCTCTGCGTACTTGGCTCGACCGGTGATCTTGGCGTGAAGATCCGGGGGGGTGTAGTCCTTGCCGAAGATAGCCATGTCATGTACTCCGGGCGATCTCGCCGGCGCGCATCGCCGAGTTCAAGATCTTGTTGTAGTCACCGCAGCGACAGATGTGACCCGAAAGGGCGTGTGCGGCTTCGTCACGGGTGAAACCTGGCTTGTCCTCGACCAACGCAACCATGCTCATGATGAAACCGGGAGCGCAGAACGCGCACTGGAAACCGGCCTCGTCCATGACCGCCTGTTGGACAGGATGCAGCTCGCCGTTGGGGCCTTCCAGGCCTTCGACCGTCTTGATCTCACGTCCCCTGACCATGTGGGTCAGGATCGAGCAGGCGTAGTGCGTACGGCCGTCGACCAGCACGGTACAGGCGCCACACTCGGCTCGGTCACAACCGAGCTTCGTGCCCGTGAGACCCAGCTTGTAGCGCAGGGTCATCGCCAACGTTTCCTCGTGGGCGATGTCGACGGGACGGTTCTGGCCGTTGACGTTGAGCGTCACCAGGCGTTCGACGGAACCTGGCGCCGAGCGCTGCGCGAGCACTCCGTTCTGGCGAAACAGGTAGCCCGACGCTGACGCTGTTGCGCCACCGGCGATCACGCCCTTGATGAAGTTCCGGCGGGAAACCGAGGTTGTGGGTTCATCCATACTCAGCCACCTCCTGAGGTCCGCCCGTTCCGCGGGCGGATCGGTTGTCGCTATCCAGAGTCGAGACAGCTAGGACGTAGGCCCGAAGGCCGCGCATCGAACCCCGAAACGCCCACCTGCCGCCCAGCACGAACCGGGGCCTCTGCCCTGTTGGCGCTCCCGATGGCAGCGTGTGAATCGGAGTCACTCACTTTTCGCATTGATCTGAGTCAACTGTTTTACCACATTCGTCGGGCACGGCCATGGGGCGTCGCCGGCTGCCGTCGTGGGCCAGTGCAGGTCCAGGGCGGTCGAGGTCCGGCAGAGCGACTCCAGAGGAGCCGGGGCGCTCGCCTTACGCCTCCGCCTCGATCTTGAGAGCGCAGATCGTGACGGCGGCGCCCGCTGCAGGCTACGGGGCTCCAGCTGGCTTTGCGCTTCTCGTCGACGCGTCGCCGCTCGTCGATTTGGTCATGCTCACCGGGAGATTGGTGGCTGAAGGTGGCCTACTCGGCCCTTGGCGACGTTGGCTTTGGGGATCGGCGGTTGACGCGGTCGCGACGTCTGCTAGCCTGACGACGTCATGGGAACTGACGCAGCTACCCGCTTCGACAGCAAGCTGTCCCGCCTGCCCGGCGTCGACGGCGTCTCGAGTCTCGAGATGAACAGCCCTCGACCGAGCGCATCCAACGGATGGAGCGCATCGTGTGTCGAGTGCGCCGAGACCCCCTGCGTCTGTTCTTCCTGCTGCGCGTGTATGTAGCGGGTCGGCTCGTGGCGCAAGCCTGAGCAGCGATCCGCAGCCTTGATACACGCCGACCGCTCCACGACTTGAGCGGTCCCCCTCGGCTCTCCTGATCTGTCGAGAGCCGGAACCCAGCTGGTTCGATGCGACCCACGCGGTCGACGTCGGACGTAGGGAGGCAGTTCCCATGTCGCAACATCTGCTCGATGTCGAGTCGAGTCCGTGGATTCCATCCGTCGCCGGAGATCACCAGGGCGCTCGTGACGTTCTGCTGTGGACGGCGGAGACCTTCCGCAATCGGTGGGCGATCGTCACCTCGTTCCAGGCCGAAGGTATGGTCATCATCGATCTCGCGATCTCGGCTGGTCTAGTGCCCCGGGTGCTGACGATCGACACCGGACGGCTACCGGAAGAGACCTACTCTCACATCGATCGGGTTCGGTCTCACTACGGCATCGATGTCGAGATCGTGGTGCCTGACCGCGCGGAGGTGGCCAAGCTGGTGGCGAAGCGGGGACCCAACCTGTTCCTGGATTCCCCGGAGGATCGACTGCGCTGCTGCTTCGTTCGCAAGGTTCTTCCCTTCCAGCGAGCCGTCGCCAATCTCGATGCCTGGATCACGGGTCTGAGGCGGGAACAGGGTGGGGCGCGCGGTGACGTCTCGGTAATCGGTGACGACCGGGTCAACCGACCCGAAGGGGGATTGACGAAGGTGTCACCCCTCGCGTCTTGGGACGAAGACGCCGTCTGGACCTACCTGCGCGAGCGCGGGGTTCCGTATCACCCTCTCTACGATGCCGGCTATCGCAGCGTCGGATGTGCACCTTGCACGCGTCCGTCACGCCCCGGTGAGGGAGCCCGGGCTGCCCGCTGGTGGTGGGAAGGTGGGAGTGGTGAGTGTGGCCTCCATCAGCTCGACACTCGGGGCTCGGCATGACCCGGGACGGTACGAACGAGCGTCGCGGTCGCGTCGTCCTGGTCGGGGCGGGGCCGGGCGATCCAGAGCTCCTGACAGTCAAGGGACTGAGGGCGCTTCGCAGAGCGGATGTGGTCTTCTACGATCGACTGGCGTCAGAGGAGTTGCTCGACGAGACTCCAGAGCATTGCCGCCACATTTCGGTCGGCAAGTCGCCTCTGCGACCGTCGGTCAGCCAGTCGCGGATCAATCGCTGGCTGATCGACGAGGCCCGCTCGGGCTCTTTCGTCGTGCGCCTCAAAGGTGGCGACCCCTTCGTCTTCGGGCGCGGTGCTGAAGAAGTGCGGGCCTTGACGGAGGCTGGCGTCGAGGTCGAGGTCGTGCCCGGGATCAGTAGCGCTCTGGCGGCGCCCGCCTCGGCCCTGGTACCGGTGACTCATCGTCACGTGGCGGCCTCGTTTGC
>JANQPS010000079.1 GCA_028285365.1 Thermoanaerobaculia bacterium
CGATCCAACGGAAGTCCTGAGACGAGACTGACGTCGCCCAACGGCCGTCACATCCCCAACGAGGAGCAACCATGAATCGAGAGCCGTCCTCTGATTCGGCAAGCGTCGAGGTCGTCTTGAGACGTTTCGACGAACCTGACGACGTGACCCACTTCGCCAAGGGCAAGTTCGAGACGATCCGAATTGGTCCCATGACAATCGGTCGAGCGACGTACGAACCGGGCTGGAAATGGTCAGTCGACGTCGGACCACAGGTAGGTGCTGACTTCTGCGAAGTGGAGCACGTCGGCCTCGTACTGTCCGGTCGAGCGACTGCCGCATTTGCCGACGGTCGAGTGACCGAGATGCGCGAGGGCGACACCTTCTACATTCCGCCTGAGCCACACGACAGCTGGGTCGTCGGAGACGAACCGTACGTGTCCTTGCACTTCCTGGGAGCGAGCCACTACGCGCGATCGTGACGCCGTGTGCTGTCTGCTCGCGGAACCTCTCGACTCAGGAGACACGCGATGGGCTGGGCTCGGGATCGGCGGATCCGATGGTGTCCGAGCGCGTCCCGACCAACCGACGCGCCGCCAACGCAGCCACGAAGGCAAGGACCAGGCCCACGAGATGGGCGGCAACGAAGCCAGTGCCGATCGCCGACGTCACCGCCGACGAAGCGGGCAGGGAATCCTCAGCCGACTCGGCGCTGGACAGTGCCAGCTGGATCGCCTCCGGATCCCCCGACAGCCGACTCGCCAACACGAACAGCGCAGTGCCGGCAGCGGCAGTGCCATAGGTGACCGCCATGTTGCGAACAAACTGGTGCGCTGCGGTCGCGCGCCCGATCTCCCGTTCTTCGGCCGCCGCCTGGACCAGCGTGATGCAGGCGTTGGTCGTCGTGCCGATTCCCATCCCCATGGCAAAAAAGGCGAAAAACAGAGTCGCTAGCGGTAGGTCCAGGAGGACCGCAGCCGCGCTGAGAACGAGCGCGGGCTGAATCACGATGGTTCCGACAAAAGCAACGGTGCCTTCAGAGATCCGATGGTAGAGACGACTGAACAGATTCGCGGCAGTCGTCCAGCCGAGTGCCAGGAAGAGAACCGACCAGGCGGCGAGAGCCAGGCTCTCACCGCGCCCACCCCTCAGATAGAGCGGCAGGTACGTCTCGATCCCGATGCCCGCCGCCATGATCAACCCTCCGGCCAAGGCCAGCGTTCGAAACGGAACGTGCGCGAAGTAGCGACGGGCGATCAGTGGATCCTCACTGACGCCAGCGTGGCGCCAGTAGAGGACGGCCGACACCACGGTGGCGGCCAGCCCGGCGAGAGCCACCAGACCAACACCTGAAAGTGCCACCAACCCGAGACTGGTAATCGCACCGATCAAGAGAGCACCCTTGAGGTCCAGCTGGAGAGGTTTGCTCCCTTCGACCTTGCTCGGCGTCCGGCTCCAGCCGAGCAGCGCGGCCAACAGGCCCAGCGGTACGTTGACGTAGAAGATCCAGCGCCAGTCCAGCACCGACAGAAGGACCGCTGCGAGCGCTGGACCGCCAAAAGCGAGCACCCCCCACACGGTCGAGGCCATGGCGTACGCACGGCTGCGAAGGGCGGACGGATACCCCAGTCCGATCGCCGCACCATTGGCGGCAATGATCATCCCTCCAGCCGCCCCCTGCAGGACTCGCATCACCACGACCATCTCGAGACTCGGGCTGACCCCGCAGGCGAAGCTCGAGACGACGAAGCTGACGATCGCCACGCGATAGATCGTGCGACAGCCGATCGCGTCGACGAGGGATCCAGACACGGCGATGGCCAAACCCGAGGCCAGCAGGTAGACCGTCATCACCCAGGGCAGGCGCTCGGCAGACCCGAGATCGGCACCGATCGCGGGCAACGCCGGCGCTACTGAGAGTCCTTCGAACGCGACCAGACCGATGGACAGCATGAGGGCCACCGATAGCGGGAGCAACTCACTCGAGAGGAGTCCCTTCGCAGCGTTCTGGTTCGGCGTCTCCACCCTCGGAGAACCCGCGTTCGACATCAAATCTCCACTACAGGTGACACAGACTCATCGTCGAGAGACCAACCGAGCCGCGAGGCTGTCACGAATCGGACGAGCTGAACACTGCCACTACCAGAGCTCCGCACGGACGGCACCGTGCCCTCGACCCGCTCAGTCTCTGATCGCCACCTCGTCGCTCCGCGACTCGACGGCAAACGCCTCTGCCTCGAAGGCGTTGTCGCGATAGACGTCACCACCTCGCGCAAGCGCCAGGACACTGGCCACGAGGTACGCCGGTATGAAAAGAGGTCCCCAAAGCTCGTACTGCGCCACGTGGACGCGCTCATGAATGCGAGTCGCATCGAGGGCCGCCTGATCTCGCGCTATCACCACGTGTCCCAGGGTCATCGCGCTGGCACCACCGATGGGCCAGGCCCTCCTGAGGAGAAAACGGAGAAACGGTCCGTGCGCCTCGAGGACGCCGTCGACGAGCCGAACCCGTCCTCTGCCGAGAGCATCGGGCAACAGAAGCGCGATGCCCAGCAGACTGTTGGGCGAGACCCAAAGCCACGAGAATGGACGCAACCAGGAGTTCAAGGCCGCTTCCTCGGGCGCGCCGGTGACACTCGAACAATCAGGCGGCAAAAACCGGGGGACGCTTGTCCCTCCACGGGCGCGCCTCCTCCAGTTCGTAGGACAGCTGGAGGATTCGCGCCTCCTCACCCCGCCACGCCGAGAGCTGGACCCCGACCGGCAGACCGTCAGCGGTCCAGTGCATGGGCAGCGACGCCCCCGGCATGCCGGTCGCGTTCTGCAGCGGGGTGTAAGCGACCTTGTCGAGTACCCTCTGGTAGAGGATGTCGAAGTCGACCGTAGGTGCATGATCGCCGAGGCGATAGGGGGGTTCTCGCACCACCGGTGAAAGCATGACGTCGTGCTCAGCGAACAGGGTCTCCATGGCCTCGTTCGCGGCTCCGAAAACGCGCTCGGCGCGCTCACGCGCGGCATCCGCCCCCCGCTCCTTGCCGAGTGCGATCAGTCCTAGCGTCCACGGTTCGAGGAGTTGATCGATCGCGACGCCTGGTGCCCAGGCTTCGGCCAGGACCTCGAACTGAAGCGTTCCAGAGGCCCACAGGCCGATGAACGTGTCGACGAACTCTTCCCCGTCGATCGGGAGCGGAACCTCGGTGACCTCGTGACCCAGCTCCTGCATCAGCTCGGCTGTCGCGCGCACCGCCTGGTCGACCTCGGGGTGAGGGGGTGCGCCGTGAAACGACTGTGTCATCAGAGCCACCTTGACGCGCTCCTCACTCGGCTCACCGACAAACCCAACCGGTGGCAACGCGTCGGCGCCAGTCCGCTCCGTGACGCTGAGGAAGGCAGCCGTGTCCCTGACCGTACGGCTCAAGCAGAGATCGGAGGAGATCGCCAGGTTGCCACCTTCGTTGCCGAGCTCACGACCACGGCTCGGCTTGAGGCCGTAGATACCGCACTGACTGGCTGGAAGCCGGATCGAGCCACCGCCGTCGTTCCCATGGGCGATCGGCACGATGCCCGCGGCCACCGCTGATCCCGACCCACCACTCGAGCCACCGGCCGTATAGGCGATGTTCCAGGGATTCTGGGTGGAGCCGTGCAGCACGGGCTCCGTGTTGTCGATCAGACCAAACTCCGGTGAGCTGGTGATCCCGGTGATCACCATCCCCGTGTCTTCCATGGCCTGGACCAGAGGTGAAGTCCCCAGGTCGGGAGTGAGGCCGCGGTCGACGCCGGCTTTCCACAGTCGCGAGCCGTTGTCGATCGACGCTTCAGCGTAAGAGGTCAGATTCTTGAGCATCACAGGGACGCCCGAGAGGGGACCTGCCCCTAGAGCGCCACTGGCTCGAGCGGTGGCCTTGCTCGAGTCGAACAGCGCCGGCAGCACGGCGTTGAGCCGTCCGTTCACCGCGTCGATCTTGCGCAACACGTCCTCGACCAGTTCGAGAGGCGTCGCCTCGCCTTTTGCCACCAACTCAGCGAGCCCTACTCCGTCGTAGGCCGAGAACTCACTCTCGACGACGGTCGCGGGAGCCGCCTCATCGGTGGCGCGGCAACGAAGAGAGGACAGACCGGCAGCACCCAGGAGCGCCATGGAGCCACCGCGGGCCAGGAGCTCACGACGGTTGAGGAAAGTCTGTGGAAGTGGTTTGCGTGAGGCCATAGCGATCTCCAAGAGCCCCTGTCACGGGCCATTCTTCGTCGCGTGAAATCGGATCTGGGCAGTACCGACAACATATCGCAAAGCCCGCGAGACTCGTGGCACGGGCCGCCAGGCGCCGGGTCCACGCATCACCCGGATCTGGGCGTCCCACAGACGAGAGTCGAGCTCTCATCAAAGGGACTCGATTTGGCCGTGTCCCTCTCTGGACCGAGCCGCGACGCGAGCGTGCCCTAGAGAATCCCTGGCCTTGCGTGGCTCCTTCGGGTGCTTCGACTCCTGGCATTGGCCTTGCCTTGTCTGCAAACGACACCGGCTCGACACCACTGAGCCAAACCATCGAATCGAGACTTCCAGAGGAGAGTCGCCATGTCTGCACCCAAGTTGAACTCCACCTTGAGCCGCCTCGCCGGAGCCGTCGTCCTGACCTCGTGCCTCGCTCTCACCGCCGCGTGCGGAGGCTCCGCCAACGCCGTCCCTGTAGGCGCTGACGAGCCCATGCCCACGAGCTCGGGCGTTCAGGCCGCCAAGGCTGCGGGCCCCATCGACACCGAGTTCTTCTCATCCGTCCTGCCTGAAGGCTGGGAGATCGTCGCCGACGACCTCGACGCCATGGGTCTCATGACCATCGGCAAGAAGGGCACCGGAGGCGCGCAAGGGGTCTACCTCAAGTTCGAGCAGGGGGCGGCGACCGACGCCATGGCCGCAATCGAGAAGTTCGCTTCCAGCTACGAAGGCTCGACACCGATGCGCATGGAGCGCAACGGGATCACCTGGGTCAATACGCGCTATACCTACGGCGGCGTCACTCAGAGCCTCAACATCACCAACGCAGGTGAGACGAAGGTCACCTTCACCGTCATGGGTGACGACTACGACACGAGCCCGGGCGTCAAAGCCATCTTCGACAACACAGTCTTGAAGTAGTGGCTTGAAGTAGTGGCTTGAAGTAGTGGCTTCAAGCAGCGGCTTGAGGTAGTGGCTTGAAGCGGCGCCCCCCAATAGAGCCAGTCGCCAGAGAAGCTTCGTCAAAGAAGCTCACGGTCGAGGCAGAATAGGGTCACGCGGCGATGTGGCCATGACCGCTCTCGCCCCCGTGACCCTTGCCATGAGGATTCCTCCCCATTGGCAGCCGAGGTCGCGGTCCGGCACGGGGGCTCGAGACCGTTGACGAACCCAGAGCATCGGCTGCACTACGAGACCTTCGAAGGCGACGGACCGCCGTGTCTCTTCGTTCACGGCATGCTGTCGAGTGGAGCGCAGTGGCACGCCAACCTCGACGCACTGTCGGCTGTCGTGACCCCGGTGGTCGTCGAGCTCTGGGGACACGGCCGCTCGCCATCCCCGATCGCCCCCGGCGACTACGAGCCTCGCGGTTATCTGGAGGCTCTCGACCGAGTCCGCAGGGAGCTCGGCGCCGAGCGGATCTACCTCTGTGGCCAGTCGTTCGGTGCCACGCTGACCCTGCGCTACGCGCTCGAGCATCCCTCTCGAGTCGCTGCTCAAGTCTTCACGAACAGCGTCTCGGCGCTGGCCTCCGACGAGTGGGTCGAAGAGGTCCGAGCCAACTCGGAGGAGCGTGCCTTGGCACTCGAACGGGGTGGCCACTCCGCGATCCTCAAGATGCCGATACACCCGCGGTTCGCAATGCGCCTCGACCCACACTCGTTCCGACTCCTCAACGAGGACGCCAAACTCTTGAGTCCGGCTGGCCTCGCCATGACCGTCCGCCACACCGTGCCAGCCGCCTCACTGCGCCACCGTCTCGCGGACAACACGGTCCCGACCCTCCTGGTGTGCGGCCGCCTCGAGCGCGCGTTCCAGCCACTGGCATCCTGGGCCGAGAACCATCTCCCGTTCCTCGAAACCGTGGGGCTCGAAGCGGGACATGCAGTCAATCTGCAAAGCCCCGACGAGTTCAACCGAGCGGTCATCGACTTCTTCGGCCGCCATCCTCTGTGAAGCTGCTGACGATCAGGGCAGGCGCCCGCGTTCGAGGCCAGCCAACCAGGTGCCGAACTGCCCTCGAACTCGCCGTCACTCGAATCTGTGCAGGTGCTTGCGGAAGAGCAAGTAGAGGATCACGAATCCCAGCCCCATACCCACGGCGCCCACCGTCTGCCCGATGACCACAGCATTCAGCACCGGCCACAAGAGCAGGAGGCAGACCGTTCCGATCAGGCCCCATCGCTTCCAGTCGTAGGTCGCCTTGAAGAAGAAGGCCGTCACGAATCCCAAGAGCCCCAACAACACGAGGGCCACTCTCCCGACTCCCGGCAAAACCTCGTTGGGATACGCGAGGGTGTCGACACTCTCTCTGAAGACCCCTACGGTCAGCAGAACGAGACCTCCGACGACGTTGCCGATCATGCCGAGAACCAGATACACCGTCAGACAGCCGCTACGGCCTCCGTCGGGTTCGAAGTCCAGCTCTGGATCCTGGCCGGACTCAGAGGACGCGAGATCGACGAAAGGATTAGACATCGCCATCTCCTCAAAGAAGGTCGGGCCAACCAAAGTCGAAATCAGCTACCGGGGATGAACTATCGGGGGTGTTGCTGAATTCTAGCGTGGCCGCGAAGTGCCAATCCCTCAGCACCTCCTCGGCAGCTTGTCAGCACTCGAGCCGTAGCCTGCGCTCGCCTTCCCGGCCGGCGCGCGGTCTCGCACTCGTCTGCCTGTCCTGCTCAGGCATACTTGCCGGATCTTGCCAATCTTCAGTCGAGAGGTTCCCCATGAGCACCGAGCAAGACCGCATTCAGGAGATGTTCCCCAACCTGGACTTCGATCCTCTGGCTCTACGCGAGAAGTACCGCGAGGAGCGCGACAAACGCCTGCGCGATGACGGCGAGTCACAGTACGTGGAAGCGGCCGACGAGCTCGCGCACTTCTCCGACGACGACCCGTACGCCGAGCCCGCGGAGAGGGAGGCATTAGACCTCACGATCGAGGTCGCGATCATCGGCGGCGGGTTCAGCGGCCTGATGGCCGCCGCGCGACTGAAGGAACGCGGCATCAGCGATTTCCGCGTCATCGAGGCTGCCGCGGACTTCGGCGGCACGTGGTACTGGAACCGCTATCCGGGAGCGCAGTGCGACATCGAGTCGTACTGTTATCTGCCGCTCCTGGAAGAGACCGGTTACATGCCCAAGGAGAAGTACTCATACGCCCCCGAGATCTACGAGCACGTTCAGCGCATCGGCAAGTACTTCGACCTCTATCCCAACGCGCTCTTTCAAACTCGAGTCCGAGAAGTCCGCTGGCTGGAAGAGGAGCAACATTGGCGGATCACCACGAAGCAGGGTGACGACATTCGCGCTCGTTTCGTGATCCAGGCCACGGGGCCAGCCAACCGGCCGAAGTTGCCCGGCATCCCCGGCATCGGCGACTTCCGAGGGCACACGTTCCACACCGCTCGTTGGGACTACGACTACACCGGCGGAGATCACTCCGGCGGCCTGACCAAACTCGCCGACAAGCGCGTGGCCATCATCGGCACGGGCGCCACGGCCATCCAGTGTGTGCCCTTCCTCGGCGAGCATGCTCAGGATCTCTACGTCTTTCAGCGAACCCCTTCGTCGGTCGATCTTCGCGGCAACAAGCCCACCGACCCGGAGTGGTACGAAGGTCTCGAGCCCGGCTGGCAGCGCGAGCGGCGCGAGAACTTTGCGTCGACTCTGCTCGGCCAGAACTTCGGCGAGGACCTGGTAGCTGACGGCTGGACCGACATCGCCAGGCGTATCGGGATCTCGCTGACCAATCGAGCTGCCGACGCCGGTGCCATCGACATCGAGGAGGTCACGTTGCGCTCCGAGGTCGCTGACTTCGAGAAGATGAACGAGATCAGGTCGCGCGTCGACGCCGAGGTCCCCGACGACGGGCAGGCGGCCGAAGCTCTCAAGCCCTGGTATCGCCAATTCTGCAAGCGGCCGACCTTCAACGACGAGTACCTGGCCACGTTCAACCGACCCAACGTTCATCTCGTCGACGTCTCGGAGAGCCAAGGGGTCGAGCGCATCACGGAGAGCGGCGTCGTCGCCAACGGCACTCTCTATGAGGTCGACTGCATCATCTTCGCAACCGGCTTCGAGATCACGACTGACGCTCATCGGCGAGTGGACTTCGACACCCTCGGCCGAGGGGGACAGTCACTCTACGAGCATTGGAAAGACGGGTTCCGGACCCTGCACGGGCTCGCCAGTCACGGATTTCCCAACTGGTTCACGATCGGCATCAACCAGAATGGTCTGTCGGTCAACATGACCGGTATGTTCGACGATCAGGCCGTACACGTGAGTTATGTCATCGACCAGGTGAGGCAGCGCAATGCGCAGACAGTCGAGGTCGATGCCGAGGCCGAGGAGGCATGGGTCGAACAGATCATCGCTCTCGCCGGCGCCGGCGCAACGGAGTTCCTCGCCGAATGCACACCGGGCTACTACAACCGCGAAGGTCAGGTGGGTCGGGGAGCGAACATGCAGAACTCGCCCTACGCCCCCGGTATCAATGCCTTCAACGATCTGCTGCGAACCTGGCGGGAGAAGGGCGATCTGGCGGGCATGACCCTCAGCTGAACGGTCTCGATCGAGGAGACGCAATACGTGAAGCTCAAGGCCAAACATTTCACTGACCTCGGGATCGCACCCGGTCCCGTCAGAGGCAAGATCAAGCGCGTCGTCGTGCCTTTGGTTGCCGGTGGTCGCGAGCTCCGCCAGGTCCTGGACGAGCTACGTCGTGTCGCCGAAAGGCCCGATGACTGGAAGGACGACGCGACCTGGGGAAAGGTGGCTGAAGAGCTCGGCGAACTCGCTCGGCGTCGGCAGCCGATGGCTGACGAGACGTGGCAAGAGCGCCCGGAGCGCGCCCCGTATCGTCAGTGGGGCCAGTACATCGATTCCGGATCGATCACGCAAATCCAGAATGCCTGCCGCTTGCCGATCGCGGTGCGTGGAGCCCTGATGCCCGATGCGCACATCGGCTACGGCCTGCCCATCGGCGGCGTGCTGTCAACGCGAGGAGCCGTCATCCCCTACGCGGTCGGCGTCGACATCGCCTGCCGCATGAAGCTGTCGGTACTCGATCTGCCGCTCGCCAGTCTCGAGGTCAAGTCCAAGAAGCTCGAGCGAGCCCTGGAGCGCGAAACACGCTTCGGCATTGGTGCCAAGTTCACGGACAAACGAGATCACGACGTCATGGACCGCGATTGGGGAACGACACCCCTGACGCGTCGTCTCAAGGACAAGGCCTGGTCGCAGCTCGGCACCAGCGGGAGCGGCAATCACTTCGTCGAGTTTGGTGTGTTCGAGCCCAATCACGCCGACGCGGGACTCGAAGAGGGTCGCTACCTGGCACTGTTGAGCCACAGCGGTAGCCGAGGTGCAGGGGCCACAGTCGCCGATCACTACAGCAAGCTCGCCATGTCACAGCATCCCGAGCTGCCCAAGGAGCTGCGTCACCTCTCGTGGCTCGACCTCGAAACCGAAGAGGGCCAGGAGTATTGGCGAGCGATGGAGCTGATGGGGCTCTACGCCGAGGCCAACCACGCCTGTATCCACCGGCACGTCGCGCGGCACTTGGGTGCAGAAGTGCTCCTCGACGTCGAGAACCACCACAACTTCGCCTGGCGCGAAGTGCACGACGGTGAAGAGGTCGTCGTGCATCGCAAGGGGGCGACGCCAGCAAGCGAGGGAGTACTGGGAATCATCCCCGGCTCGATGGCCGACCCCGCCTATCTCGTTCGCGGACGAGGCAGCGGGGCCGCTCTCGATTCAGCGGCACATGGTGCTGGTCGCGTGATGAGTCGCAAGCAGGCCAAGAAGACTCTCGACTGGAAAGATGCGCAGCGTCTTCTCGACCGGCGGCGGGTCAAGCTGCTGTCCGCGGGTCTCGATGAGGTGCCAATGGTCTACAAGAACATCGACGTCGTGATGAGCGAGCAGCAGGATCTGGTCGAGACCCTGGGCAGATTCGAGCCACGCCTCGTCAAGATGGCCCCCGCCGGCGAGCGTCCGGAAGACTGATCGTCACGAGCAGCCCCGAGTCCAACGGAGACGAATCCCATGTCATTGACACCTATCGGGCGAGTGATTCGAGAAATGGCCGAGCGAGACCCGGAACGGCCAGCGGTGACCTTCGAAGGTGAGACGCTGAGTCGTCTCGAGCTCGAGCGGCGCAGCAACAGGTTGGCACGTGCGTATCGAGAGCTAGGCGTGCGTCAGCACGACTTCGTCACCATCGCGCTTCCCAACGGAATCGAGTACTACGAGACGACCGTCGCGATCTGGAAACTCGGAGCGACACCACAGCCGGTCTCGGCCAAGCTGCCCTTCCTCGAGCGCGACGCGATCGTCGAGCTCGCCAACCCGTCACTCATCGTCGGTGTAGAGGCTGGCACCCATGGGTCGCGCACTTGCGTCGACTGCGACTTCCGTCCGGATGCGGGCCTCAGCGACGAGCCGCTCGAAGAGGACCTGGTCGCTCGCCACTACAAAGCGATGACTTCGGGTGGCAGTACTGGCCGTCCCAAGCTGATCGTCTCCGCGCAACAGGGCGAAGTGGACCCGTCAGAAGAGGTCCTTGGCATCATCAACGACCGCGCTCACCTCGTGCCGGGGCCGCTCTACCACAACGGCCCGTTTGCGTTCTCCATGGCCTCGCTGTTGCGGGGGAACCACCTCGTCGTGCTCAAGAGGTTCGACGCACTCGAGACTCTTCGACTGATCGAGGGGCACTCCGTCGACTACGTGTTGCTGGTGCCTACCATGATGCAGCGCATCTGGAGACTACCCAAGGAGCAACGCGAGGCCTTCGATCTGTCGTCTCTACGCGTCGTCCTCCACTTGGCTGCCCCCTGCCCCGAGTGGCTCAAGCAGGAGTGGATCGACTGGCTCGGGCCCGAGCGGATCTTCGAGCTCTATGGAGGAACCGAGGCGCAAGGAGCCACCTGGATCGACGGCGTCGAGTGGTTGGCACACCGAGGCTCCGTCGGTAAGCCGAGTGAAGGCTGCCAGATGACGATCCTCGACGACGACGGCAAGGAGTTGGCACCTGGAGAGATCGGCGAGGTCTACATCCTTCCGGACACGGGCCCTGGCACCACGTACCACTATCTTGGTGCGGACGCGAAGAAGCGGGGCGGCTGGGAATCACTAGGAGACATGGGCTGGAAGGACGAGGACGGCTACCTGTACTTGGCAGACCGGCACACCGACATGATCCTTTCTGGTGGCGCCAATATCTATCCCGCCGAGGTCGAGGCGGCCATTGATGCCCATGATGCAGTGCGTTCCAGCGCAGTGATTGGCCTTCCAGATGACGATTTGGGCCAACGTGTTCATGCCCTGGTCGATGCACCCGAAGGAATCACGGAGGACGACCTCTTGGAACACCTCGCCAAACGTCTGGTGCGCTACAAGATCCCTCGGAGTTTCGAGCTTACCGACGAACCCCTACGCGACGACGCCGGCAAGGTCAGACGATCCGCCCTACGAGCCGAACGAATTCCCACGTGACCACTCAAGTGTCACCCTCGTGTTGGAAGTGTCACCCTTGTGTTGGACGAATCTCTCCCTCGCCCCGCTCTTGATCACTCGGAAGAGCTCTCACACTTCCTCAACTCGGAAATGTGCGGTCAACGCAGTCAGTCTCGAGCAGAAACACGAGAACAACGCAGTCTTCAGGCACGGCAACGCCCAACTCCCGTTTGGGGAGCAGGGCGTCTGACTCAGAACCGCTGCGACAAGGCCTACGGAGGATTAGTCCGGAGCCCTGGCGCGACCGACATACGGAAGCGGTGGCGGGAAGCAGCCTTCTGGGAACGAAACCTCGAAGTCTCCTGAGCGCACCGACTGCGACGCTGTCGAGTACCACGCGGCAAAACCTCTATAGCGACGAGTCATTTCTCGACGAATGTCGGGATCTTTCGCGTGCACCAACGGTGCCGGGCTCTTCTTCATCTTCTCCGGACGTGAGTGCGGGTGAGTATTCAGGACTAGCGTCACGCCGAGCACACCCGAGGATTCCTCCTCGAGACGTTCAGCGGTCTCCTGCTCGATTGTCTCGACAAGGTCCAAGCACTCCTTGGCGTACTTCTCTCGAGACAAGTCGCTCCAACAGGGAAGCGCCACCAGCTGTAGATCTAGCCGGTCCGTGTAGTCGTGAAGATCCGCATCCTTGCCACGTTGACGTGCACGGTACAGACCGGAGCGGTCGTACCAGTCGCCCTGGACTTGCCGATAGCCACCGATCAGCGTATTGACGCAACTCGCACCTGGCCACTCACGGGGGCTCGCAATCAGGTTCTCTTTGCAGCCCTGCGCGAAGATGTAGCGCAGTCGGTCGATCTGAGCGTCTTCCTCTTCAGAAACGCAGATAGACGAGTATCTCCGGCCCCAGACCTTCTCACCCCAGTCGTGGAGCTTGCAGACTTCCCTGGCGAGATTGCTCTGAACAGAACCCATGAACTTCGAGAGATGCTGAACCTCGAAAGCCGTCAAGAGGAGGTGGTAGTGGTTACTCTGGAAGTTGTAGGCCACAACGCCGACTTCCGGGGTGTTCTGCTGAGCTCTCGCAAGACAGCCCACAGCAACTCGGTTGAACGTCGGGCTCGGACGCAGAAGCATCCTGCCCTGCATACAGCGAGCCGTAACCTCGACTAGTGTCGGCAATCCGTTCGAATGCTGATCGAGCCAGCGGAGCGGTCTTCCCATCTCACTAGGTCTAGATGCGAAATGGGATACATCGCCTTCACTTTTCTGAAGACGTGGTGTCTTGCGGCGCCGATGACCCGGCGCGAGCCCCTGCGATGGCCCGGCAACACGCTACGAGCCCGGTCCAATAGCCCGCTTGAATCCTGAGTATCTCGGTTGGTCGATTGCGATCTGATTCACGACGGTGGCACGTAGGTGCTCGGGGAGGCCCGGGAGGTGCAAGGGAATGGTGCGATCTCTGAGCCCCCTCACCAGCCGCCACCTCAAGGCCTCCAGATCGCCGTCTTCACCAAGAAGCTGGCACAAGCGTTGGCGTTCGTTCGCGCGCGCCCGCTCGCCCAGCGCTAGCTCGCGGCAGGCTATGTCGAGAGAGTTGCCCGCGACACGAGCCAAGAAACTGGTACGTCCCTGCGTAGCGGGCATGACGTCCTCTCGCAGGAAGTCCCGCACGCTTTCGACGAGCTCGTCCAGCCGTGGCATGTCGAGATTCGGCATCTCCTGGTCAGGCTCGATCAAATCGACCGGCCCCGGAATCAGGAGATTCACGCAGTCGACCTGACATTCGGACGTCCGACGACCGATCGCCGCACGCTCTACGGAACGATCAGGCCCGGTGCGATAGTGATGCGCCATCCCTAGACACCCGCAAGCCCACCAGAACGAGCCGAAGACTTCCCAGAACTTCACGCGATCGGGATCGACTGGACGGCCAGACACCGCCTCGTAGCCAGCGAAGAGATCCTCGTACTCACCAACACCACCAACCGGGAGAGACGACCCGAATCGCCACGAGTTGGTGCAAATCCAACCGAGATCGCGCATGGGATCGCCGACGTGAGCGATCTCCCAGTCGAGCACTGCCACGATGCCGTCCTGATCGACCATGACGTTGCCGTTGCGAAAGTCGTTGTGGACCAACGCCGGCTCGTAGTCCCGCGGCAGATGATCCTCCAGCCACACCCCCGCGTAGTCGATCATCGGCTGAGGTACATCGAGCGACCGATAGCGTTCCCAAGTCTGTTCGACGAACTCAGCCGGGGACATCTCTGGCAGGCTCTGTCGGAGCTCGTTCGCATCCAGGTCGATGGCATGGATGCGCGCGGCCGCCTCGCCGTACTGACGAGCCAAGCGCGGACGTACCTCAGCCAGCTCCGGCGAGCGCACGATCCTAGGCCCCAGGCTCTCGCCCTCGAGCCACTCCATGACGAAGCCCGAACCGAGCCCGTCAGCCGACTCGAAGACGTACATCACTTCCGGTTCCGGAACCCCTGCCGCGCCCGCAACGCGCATCAGCTCCGCTTCGATCTCGAGACCCGGCCGCTGACCAACACTCTCGACGATCTCGCCACCCGGAGCACGTCGCATCGCCAAGAGCCTGGCACCGGACTCGCCGGCAATTTCGAGCCGATAGGTCTCCTGAGACGCGCCGCCCGAGAGACGACGACACGAGACGAGTTCCTCAAAACCCTCGATCTCGCGAGCCAGAACTGCCGCGAGCCGTCCCTCCAACTGGTCCGAGGCCATCGCCTCCTCAGCTCTCCGAGACGCCCTTGGGGGCGCGCTGCTTCATGAATCCGAACATGTAACCAGCCACGCGGCGCATCTGGATCTCCTCGGCGCCTTCGGTTATGCGGTAGCGACGGTGATGGCGGTAGATGTGCTCGAACGGCTTGTGGCGCGAGTAGCCGAGGCCACCATGAACCTGCATCGCGCGGTCAGCGGCCTCACAACACAGCCGGTTCGACCAGTAGTTGCACATGGAAACCTTGTCGGAGACCGTGAAGTTGCCGTAGGTATCCATCATCCAGGCCGTCTTGTGAATCAACGCCCGGAGCATCTCGCACTGCGTCTGCAGCTCGACCAGAGGGAACTGAATCCCCTGATTCTGAGCCAACGGCTTGCCAAAAGGCTTGCGCTCCTGGGCGTAGGCGACCGATTCGTTGATACAGAACTGCGCCGCACCGAGACTCGAGGCCGCCTGCCTGATGCGGTTCTCGTTGAAGAAGTGTTGAACGACCTGCAGGCCGCGCCCTTCTCCCCCGAAGATCGCAGAGTCGTCCACGTACACCTGGTCGAGTGAGATATGCCCATGATCGGTCGGCATGTTGAAAGTCCACAACATCTCCTCGACCTTGAAGCCGTCTGCATTAGTCGGTACGAGAAACGCGGTAATGCCGTGGCCGTCTCCCGCTTCGCCGCTCGTCCGAGCGAAGATCAGGTCGTATGGAGCTTTGTGAATCCCAGTATTCCAAGTTTTCTCACCAGTGATCCGCCAACCATCGCCGTCTCGAACAGCTGCCGTCTCCATGTGGGTGGCATCTGAACCGTGACGCGGTTCGGTGATGCCGAACGCAAAACCCTTGGTGCCGTTGAGCAGGCCCTCAACCCAGTCTTCCTTCTGCTCCTCGGTGCCGTAGGCCATCATCAGCAGTGCTCCGACGCTGTTGCCGACAATGGAGTGCTCGTTCTGCAGGTCGTTGTGCAGGCCCAAGCCCTTGACCGCCAGATGCTCGCGAATGATCGCCATTCCGAGATTAGTACCGTCCTGGCCCCCCACCTCCCGCGGGAGCGCGTAGCGATAGTGGCCTGCTTCGTCCGCGCGCCTCTTCGCCTCGCGAAGAAGGGCTTCCCACTCCTCATTCGGTAGACCGCCGCGATCCCAGTCGGTCCGAGCGTCTTCCCGGCGATGGTCGAAGAAGCGAATGTTGTCGTCAGACTGCTCGAGCGGCTTGATGTCGCGCTCGATGAAGTCGTCGAGCTCCTTGAGGTATTCGGCGATATCGCGGGGAGTGTCGAAGTTCACGAGGGTCTCCATGTGTCGTCGTGGCTCGAGTCAGCGAAGCTGGGTGGCGTAGCGAACGCCTGTTTCGGTGGTTCGTATTCTCGGTGACGTCGAGAGCCTCGAAGTCGGCAAAACACGGCCCGAACGCCCAGCAGCGTCCACAATACGGAACGCTTCCTACGAAGCCTTCGTTCTAACGGCTGTGGCCCGCAATCATAGTGGCGGAAGCCCCCCAGAGAGTCCCGACCACGACCCTGGCACCGCTAGAGCAGCACCACGACCCCGGCACTACGACCCCGGCACCATGTCCCGCACCACGACCCCGGCACGCGGTCTCGCAACACGTCACGGTTCGACAACCACACCGGTGGCACCGCGGAGACGCCACGGTGCTTCGGGATCGAGCGGATCGTCCCAACCTTCATCTTCGGGAAAGATGTATTGCAGTCGGACTCGACGCGTCTCGCCGGGAGCGATCCTCACAGTCCTCTGTCGAACGTACCCTGCCACCTCGAACTCGAGCTCGACGAGCTCGAGTTCAGAATTCCCGTTGACGACGTCGGCGGAGAACCGGATCGGTAGCCACTTGCTGACACCTCCATCGACCTCGACTCGCGACAGCTCCTCGGGCGTCAGTTGCCGCGGACCGGGAGGCTCACTGCACGAGGCAACCACTAGATAAAAGAAGACCCCTCCCAGTACGTAGAGGAGAGGGAACCGACACGTCCCAATCCACTTCACGACCCAGCGCTCGGACATCTCGCTCAACCTCCTACGCGATCAAACCTGGTTCGGACACAGGCCGGACACGAGGCTGGCACCACCAACCACCCACCAACCACCAACGGCAGTCAACAGCACGGGGCACGCCCCCCTCGGCCAACACCAAAGCCACCTGTCACCCATAGTGGCCTCAGACTAGCGTCAGTTCCCGTTCTCGGTCGCGCCCTGCGCTACCGATCCACACCAACAGCTGGCCTGTCCTCGAACCAGACGACGTTTGCGAGTCTGTGCTCGGGTACCCACTCTCGAGATCGCCGATCAGGAGCTCGACCGTCATGGAAAGCCTTGTCAAAGACGTCCGTTTTGCGCTTCGCGGAATCATCCGCAATCCGGTCTTCGCCTTGATCTCGGTCAGCTCCCTGGCACTCGGCATGGTGGTCAGCTCCCTGGCACTCGGCATGGGTGCCAACGCGGCGATCTTCAGCCTCATCAACGAGCTGTTCCTCGAGCCGCTGCCGATCGACTCTCCTGACCGTGTCGTTCGAGTGTTCACCACCGACGAGCGCGCGGCCGGGAATCAGAGTGCCCTCTCGCACCTCAACTGGCAAGACGTCGGTGAGCAGAGCACCACGCTCGAGTCTCTTGCCGGCTACGACTTCGTCGGGGTGTCGCTTGCGATCCATGGCGAGCCTCAGAACACACCTGCGCAGCTGGTCTCAGGCAACTACTTCGACACACTCGGCGTCGAGGCCCATCGGGGGCGCTTCTTCTTGCCTGTCGAGGACCAGACGCCGCTCTCACACCCGGTCGCTCTCAGCTCCTGTTCGTGAGCCCCTTCGACCCGATCGCCTTCGCGGGAACGATTGCGCTGTTCCTGACCATTACGCTGCTCGCCGCTCTGGTGCCCGCAGCGCGAGCAGCACGGCTCAACCCGATCAAGGCTCTGCTCGAGACGCGAGGAGGGTGAGCAACACGAGCGGTCCAAAAGGTGCCTGAGTAACGACTCGCCATACGCGAAGCACACATCCACCACTTGTCTGATCGGACTCCAGTCCGATCGGAACCGCGAGCTCGGGCAAGACCTCCTCCGCCACTCGCACGGGTCACTGGAACAGGGCCTTTGCAAGTCACTCGGCCTGTCCGGCGAGCCACTCGGGGCTCTCTTGCACTCACGGGAGAGGTGATCGCAGAACTCCAGAGGGCCCAAGGCCTTGCCTCCCAGCCAATTGGTGCTAAGCTCTGTCCATCGGGCCGGCGCCCTCATCTCGATACCGAGGTGAGCGTTTCAACGCTCCCACGCATTCATCGAGCACGAAGTTGGTGCCGCCTCTCGGCCAGTAGACGTCGAGGCACAGAGATCTACCTCTCGGCGTTACGACTTGACTCGCCAAAGGCCCCCTGTTCCCAGGAGTGAGTGATCGCAACGACGGAGCACAGTGCTCCGAATCCGCTTCTCGGCTCTCCCGGCGTAGCGTGACACCGTCCTCAGCACGGACGAACACGTTTCGTCAGACAGCTGCGCGAGAACTGAAGAACCAAGGCCCGAGTAGCCAGTAACCGGATGAATCAGGAGCTGGATGGTGGTGTCCCGGCGAAGGTCGGGGCCACCGAGATCGAATGACTGAAACCAGCAATTCAACGACACCGACTCGCCGTCGCAGACGAGGGCGCGGACGGCGCTCGAGCTCGTCTCGAGTCGTCCCGCTCCACCAGAGAAGCTCGTCGCACTTCGACTCCGGTGATCGCCAACGGGGTGCCAAGTACTTCATGCAAGGACGGGTGCACCTACAGGTCAACGGCACCCGCGCACGAGCCAAGGTCGAAGGAACCGAGAAGCCGACCTACGGCGTTGGGCTCGACTGGTCACGCGTAGCGTCTGACCGAGTCCTCCACGTCTTCTGCGAGTGCGAGCGGTTCACCGGCGGCACTCCGTGTAAACACATCTGGGCAACTCTGCTCGAGCTGGCTTCGACCAACGCCGACAGCCAGCCTCCCGGAAAAGATCGCGTCAGCATGCGCAAAGACCGCGTCTCGTCCTGGAGTGAGCTCGGGATCGAGGCCGACCCGGCCAAGAGCCAGGCACAGGCTTCATCGAACACCAATCAGAAGCGGCGACGCAGTCGAAGGCCGCGCAAGAGCCGCAAGCGCGGCAGCGGCACGGCCACCTGGCGCAACCAGTTCAACGGTGTCGAGACCGCGATCGCAAAGACCCGGTCTCCGAAGCGACTAGGGCGCCCGCGTCAGCAGAAGCAGGAAGTCCAACTGCTGATCAACACCTCGTCGAGCGAAACCACCGGTGAGCTCGTCATCGATCTCTTCGGCCGCAACATTTCCTCTTCGGGGGATGCTGGTCGGCTCAAACGCATCGGCTTGGAGCTAGAGGAGCTCGAGACCGTTCTCTCCCCCGCTCCCCCCCAAGACAGCAAAGCCAAGAACGGCGAGCCCCGGGGCAGCAACTCAGGAGACAGCAACTCGAGAGACAGTGACTCGAGAGATAGTGACTCGAGAGATAGTGACCAGATCGTCGAACTGGTTGCCGCACTTCCTCCAGAGACCCAGCAGAAACAACAGCGCGGTCGACGCGGACGCAGTCCCAGCAAGACCGGACACCAGCGCGTCAGATTGCCACGGCTGCTCTTTCGGAAGATCGTTGCGGACCTTTGCGAGCGAGGGCTCCTGGCGAGCTGGGACGGACGTCGACTCGGAGACCCGGAGCGCCTCAAGTGGGACGACGGATCTCCTTGGCACATGGCCATTCATCTCGAGTTCGCGGCCGCAAAACGCATGCGGCTCCGCGGTCTCCTGGTGCGCGGCGAAGATCAGGTCGCGCTCAGCAACGTGCAGCTCGTCCTGCCGCCCAAAGACGACAAACCTACGTTCGTCATCTTCCAGGACACGATCGCCACCTTCGAGACCAACAGCGAAGGTGACATCCCATGGCTCAATCTGCTGCGCGAAGCCGGTGAGGTCGTCATCCCCGAGGAGGATCTCGAGGAGGCGCTCACCGCACTTCTGGAGTCACCTGGACTCCCGAAGATCGAAGCCCCGGAAGAACTGCAGCTCGAGCAGCAGAAGTCGGAACCTCAACCCCGGCTGGTCCTCAAACCCGAAGACGCTCCGGAGTGGATGAACCCGCAGCTCGTAGCGTCCCTGACCTTCAGCTACGGCAAGATGGAGGTCAACGCCGGCGATCCCCGCCCGGCGGTCATCGACTGGGACGAGCGAACCTTCGCGCGACGCGACCTCGATCAAGAGCGTGCGGCTCTCGTCCGTCTCCTCGAGCTCGGCCTCAAACCCACAGCGGGCGGCAAGGGGGACGGTCTGGAGCTCGATCCTCAGCAGCTGCCCATCGTCGCCGAGCCACTACTGCTCGACGGCTGGGAAGTCGAGGCCCACGGCGTCTCCATGCGGCCTCCCAATCCCCCGGCCCTCAAGGTCGAGAGCGGCATCGATTGGTTCGAGGTCTCGGGCCAGGTCGACTTCGACGGCGACCCGGTGGAACTCTCCAAGGTGCTCGAAGCCATCGCCCGAGGAGAGCGCACCATCGAGCTCGAGGACGGGTCTCAAGGCCTCCTGCCCGAGGCCTGGATGGACACGTACGACTCGCTGGCCAAGTTGGCCCAGGATTCGACGGAGAACGGACTGCGCTTCCTCCCGTCGCAAGCTTTGCTGGTCGACGCGCTGCTGGCCACCATGCCGCCGGCCAACGTCGACCGGGCTTTTGGCGAGCTGCGCGAGAAGCTGCAGACGTTCGAGAGCATCAAGCCGAAGAAGGAGCCACGTGGTTTCGCCGGCGAGCTGCGCTCGTACCAGCGTATGGGCCTGGGCTGGCTGTGTTTTCTGCGTGAGTTTGGCCTGGGCGGCGTCCTGGCCGACGACATGGGGCTCGGAAAGACGGTTCAGGCGCTGGCCATGCTCAGGACCTATCGCACACCAGCGAAGTCCAGCAAGCTCCCGTACCTGGTCGTGGCGCCGCGAAGTCTGGTCTACAACTGGATCGACGAGGCTGGCCGATTCACCCCCAACCTCAAGGTCATCGAGTACGGAGGCCCGGACCGAGAAGGCCTCCGCGCCAAACTCGACACCTACGACATCGTGCTCACGACCTACGGCACCCTGCGTCGTGACATCGGCTACCTCGCAACTGTCGAGTTCGACACCGTCATCCTCGACGAAGCCCAGGCGATCAAGAACCCGGACTCGCAGACCGCCAAGGCGTGCCGTCTGCTCAACTCCAAACAGCGCCTGGCGCTCACGGGTACGCCGATCGAGAACCATCTGGGAGAGCTCGGCTCGATCTTCGAGTTCCTCAATCCCGGACTGCTCGGTCGACTCCCAGCGCTCGAGGTACTTGCCGGCGGACGCGAAGCCAGCAAAGAAGAGCTCGCGCTCGTCGCCAAGGGAATCCGCCCCTTCATTCTCAGGCGCACCAAGACCGAAGTCCTCAAAGACCTTCCCGAGAAGACCGAGCAGGTCCTGCAGTGCGAGCTCAGCGAGCAGCAGCGAGAGCTCTACGATCAGCTTCGGGCAGGCTACCGCGACAGTCTGCTCAAGCACGTCGAAGACAAAGGCATGGCCAGTTCGACCATGCAGGTCCTCGAGGCTCTGCTACGGCTCAGGCAGGTGGCCTGCCATCCAGGTCTGGTCAACCCCGAGTGGGAGGAAGCCGGCAGCGCCAAGCTCGAGTCGCTCTTCGAGCAGACCGCCGAGGTCATGGCCGAAGGTCACAAGCTCGTGATCTTCTCGCAGTTCACCAAGCTGTTGGCCTACGTCAAGCGACACCTCGACGAGCGCGGCATGGAGTACGCATATCTCGATGGTCAGACCACCAACCGTGGCGACGTCGTCGAGCGGTTCCAGACAGATCCGGACTGCAATCTCTTCCTGATCAGCCTCAAGGCCGGTGGCGTCGGTCTCAACTTGACCGCCGCTTCGTACGTCTTCCTGCTCGATCCGTGGTGGAACCCCGCCGTCGAAGCTCAGGCCATCGACCGCACCCACCGCATCGGCCAGACCCAACCCGTCTTTGCCTATCGCCTCATCGCCAAAGACACCGTCGAAGAGAAGATGGTCGAGCTCCAGCGCTCCAAGCGCCAGCTCGCCGAAGCCATTCTCGACGGAGGCGGCGAGGGGCAGTCGCTCCGAGATCTCACCGCCGACGACCTCAAGCTGCTGCTGAGCTGAGTCGGGCACCGAAGCCTGCCGAGCGGAGACTTCCGACACTCGGCGAATCTTTCGATTGGCTTCAAGGCCTCTTCACACGAGAAGTCAAGACTGACTCGCAGTTCACGAGGCCAGTGCTCGCCTCTCCGTGAGGCGAGCCCCTTTTTCCAGCGTCCTCGGCGTGAGCCAACGTCTGCGCACACGTTGGGCCAAGAGACGCGACCGCCCGCGCCGAGCTACTCGACGCGCAAGAAGACCGTCGCTCGATCCCAGTTGTCCGAGCCGCGGAGCGTCACCCTCAACAGGTAGAGACCGGCCGGTAAGACGTTGCTGTTGAGCTCCAGACGTTCCGTACGAAGCGCCTGGCCACCTGCACGCACCGAGCTCGCACTGGATTCCCTGCGTGAGACGTCGAGATCGACCTGTTCCAGCGGAACGACCCCGATGTCCGACGACACTCCAGCGCCAAACCAGGCATCACTTCCCGTCACCTGCTGAGCCAGCACCTCTAGCTCGCCCGAGACCGGCTCCCGTATCCACACCGTCGCATCGTCCGCGTACGGTGACGTCTCGAATCGCTCGAGCTGCCGCCGCTCCTTCTTGGTCATCTTGACCGCCGCCTGGCCGTTGACCGTGACCTGAACGCACCTGCCTTCCCGAGGGAAACACTTCGGTTTGGCCAGCGAAGGCGCCGCCAAACCAAGCACCAGCACTCCAAGGAGGACTGCGCGGGTCACGAAGGAAAAGCTGGACACAATTCGAGCAAGGTTGGTCATGTCGCTGAGATCGCACCTATGGGTCGTTCGAGCCGCTGACCCTAACAGCGCCACATCCTACGACCCGCACGGCGGCGAAGCCGGTTCCGTCGAGCCATCCAACGACGGCCAGGCGCAGGCTCCTGAACCCCTCACGGGCGAGATCCTTCGTCGGCCTACGCCTCCTCAGGACGACATATGGAGGTGAGCACCCGCGACCACCCAAGTCGCAAGCACGGCGGCGAAGCCGCAACGTGCGAGCCATCCAACGACGGCCAAGCCCAGGCTCCTGAACCCTCACGGGCGAGATCCTTCGTCGGCCTACGCCTCCTCAGGACGACAGATGGAGGTGAGCACCCGCGACTACCCAAGTCGCAAGCACGGCGGCGAAGCCGGCACCACGGGCCGATATGATCGTGAGATGGCCACATTCAATCGAAGGATCTCCAGACGCGAGACCGCCACTCTGCTTCGACCGTTCTCGAGACTTGCCACGATTTCTCTTCTGGCGATGTTCGCGTGCGCGACCTTTCAAGGTGTGTTCGCGCAAGACCGTGCACCCTGGCCGGACGCTCCGTCGCGTCCCGATGACGAAGGTGAAGGGCCGTTCGACCGCCTCATCCTCCGCGGCGCCACCATGGTCGATGGAACGGGCTCTCCACCGTTGGGCCCGGTAGACGTCCTCATCGAGCGCAACCGCATCACCCGGATCCAGAGTGTCGGCTACCCGGGGGTGGCGATCAACGAACGACGCCGCATTCCTGCAGAGCCTGGCGACAAGGTCATGGACCTCGAGGGAATGTACCTGTTGCCCGGCTTCGTCGACATGCACGGCCATATTGGAGGACGCGCCCAGGGCGCCGGGGCAGAGTACGTCTTCAAGCTCTGGATGGCGCACGGAATCACCACGGTCCGTGACCCCGGCAGCGGCAACGGTCTCGAATGGACCGTCAACCACCGGGAACGCAGCGCTCGCAACTCGATCACCGCACCGCGCCTCAAGGTCTACATTTCTTTCGGCTCCGGCAGCGACGAACCTATCTTCACGCCAGACATGGCACGTCGGTGGGTCCGCAAGATCGCCCAGGAGGGTGCTGACGGGATCAAGATCTTCGGAGCTTCCCCAGCCATCCTGCGTGCCACCTTCGACGAGGCCAAACGTCAGGGCCTGGGCACGGCGATGCATCACGCCCAGACCGGCGTGGCGAGAACCAACGTGCTCGACACCGCGCGCATGGGGCTGACGACGATGGAGCACTGGTACGGCCTGCCAGAGGCGCTCTTCGAAGACCAGCAGATCCAGAACTACCCGCTCGACTACAACTACAACGACGAGTCCCACAGATTCGGCGAAGCCGGGCGTCTCTGGCAGCAGGCCGCGGCGCCTGGCAGTGAGCGCTGGAACGAGGTCATGAACGAGCTGCTCGAGCTCGACTTCACGATCGATCCGACCCTGACGATCTACGAGGCCAGCCGTGACCTCATGCGTGGTCGGCGAGCCGAGTGGCACGAGGAGTACACGTTGCCGGCCCTTTGGGAGTTCTTCAAACCCAATCGGCGCGCGCACGGCTCCTACTGGTTCAAGTGGACCACTGCCGACGAGATCGCCTGGAAAGAGAATTACCGACTGTGGATGCGTTTCCTCGACGAGTACAAGAACCGCGGCGGCCGCGTGACGACCGGCAGCGACTCGGGCTTCATCTACAAGCTCTACGGCTTCGGCTACGTGCGCGAGCTCGAACTACTGCAGGAAGCAGGCTTCCACCCGCTCGAAGTCCTGCAGTCGGCAACGCTCAAAGGTGCCGAGGTGCTCGGGCTGGACGACCAGTTGGGGACGATCGAGGTCGGCAAGCTCGCCGATCTCGTGATCGTGGGGGCGAATCCGATCGAGAACTTCAAAGTGCTCTACGGCACCGGCGCGATCGAGGTCGACGAAAACAACGAGCCGGTCCGAGTCGGGGGGGTCCGGTACACGATCAAGGACGGAATCGTCTACGACGCCAAGCAGCTCCTTGCTGACGTCAGAGAGATGGTCAGACAGGCCAAGGCGACGACTGGTCCCCTGAAACAACCGGGACTCGAGAAGCGCCCAATCCCAATCGAGCCTCCGACGGCGCGCTCGTCCGGCACGCCGAATCCCTAGTGTCCCGTGCGGCCACTGCGTTCACATTCGAGCGTCGATTCATCCCGCTGCTCAGCGTTACCTCTCGTCGACAGATTCCCGATATGCCTGCGTCGTGGCGCCTCGATCAGCGGGCGACTCGGCACTCGCTCGTCTCAACGAACTTCCCGCACAAGACACGAAACCAGAACAAGAATGTCACTCGACATCTCGTCGTAGCGCTCTCGGCGTTTCTCCTGACGCTACCGGCGGCCGGCTCGGAGGCTCGAGTCATCGAGTCGATGAGACAGGCAGCCAGCGAGCTTCTCGCCTCACTCGACGAGTCTCTGCGCGACCAGGCGACGTTCGCACTCGACGATGAAGAACGCCGGCGATGGAGCAACCTGCCAGCGGGAAGCTTCAAGCGCGAGGGAGTCAGCTTTGGCGAGCTCACCGAGGACCAGCGCGTGCTCGCCCATGCACTGATCCAAAGTGCTCTCAGTAGTCAGGGATATCTCAAGACCGCAGGCATCATGCGAATCGACGAGATCCTCCAGGGTTATCGCTCGAGCCTCAGGCCGAACGCCGACCCGATGTTCGGGCAACGCCTCTACTGGATCGGCGTCTTCGGAAATCCTGCCGAAGACGAGACCTGGGGTTGGCAGCTCGACGGGCATCATCTCGCTCTCAACTTCACCGTCGTTGGTGACCAGGTGTCGGTGACTCCAGCCTTCATGGGATCAGATCCTGCAGAGGTACGGCGCGAGCTCGACGCCGGGTTCTATCCGCTCGTCAAAGAGGACGAGCGAGGACGGCGGTTGTTCGAGTCACTCGACGCTTCGCAGCGCGAACTCGCCCTACTCGAGGGCGCAACTCCGGCGGACGTCATCGAAGGACCCGGCCGCGCCGGACGACTCCGAGAGATCCGTGGTCTCTCGGCCGCCGAGATGAACGACGAGCAGAAGCGCCTGCTGCGCTTTCTGATCGAGGAGTACCTCGGCAATCTCGAGCCCGAGCTCGCCGCGTCGCACCGGGCTCGGGTCGAGACCGCTGGCTTCGACGAGCTGCACTTCTCCTGGTCCGGAACCGAGGACGGCAAGCCCTACTACTACCGTGTCCACGGTCCCACCCTGCTCATCGAGTTCGACAACAACGTCCCTCCCGGCGGTCGCGGTGGTCCCGTCAACCACATCCACACGGTCTGGCGCGACACCGAGCGCGACTACGGAGACGACCTCTTGCTCAAGCACTACGAAGAGAGCCCCCATCACAACGGAGGGCACCAGCCCTAGGAGTGCGGACACAGCGACCGACACCGAAGGCTTTTCTCGACGTGCCCTCGACGACGTCGATGGAGCCACTAGTGGGCGGCGGTACGTGACTCGGCAGCTTCGAGGTCCGCAGCGATCGCTGCGATGTCCTCGGGGCCGACACCACAACATCCCCCAACGAGGCTGGCACCACACTCGACGAAGCGACGAGTGGACTCGACGAGAACGCTGGCACCGAGGTCTTCGCGATAGCGAATCGCAACATCATTGTCCAAGGTCCATCCTTCGGGAATGGACTCCATCCGGTTCGGATAGGCGCCGATCGGAAGAGTCGTCAACGACCGCAGCTTGATGAGCGCAGGCACTATGGACTCAGGTCGAGCGCAGTTGAACAAGAGGGCGTCGGGCTCCAGCGGCTCGACGGCTTCGAGGGCGACATCCACGCCCTCGCCGCTGCGCAGGCCTCGACCCGGTTCGTCGTCGAGAGTCCACGACACCCACAAGGATCGTTTGCCGTGACTCGAATCCAGGCCAGCCGCGACCTCCCGTGCCTGCGTGGCTGCGATCCGAGCCTCCTCAGCACTCGCCATCGTCTCGCAGAGGAAACCGTCGACGTACGGTGCCATGGCTTGGGCCAACTGCCGATAGACCGGAGCTGCTTCGTTCTCGTCGGGACTGAGATCCGGCCGATAGCTCTCACTCAGGGGCGGTAGCGAGCCGACGACGAGGACTCCCGGCGCGTCCGTGACGGCCTCTCGCGCCAGGCGCGCCGCGAGCTCCGTGAGCTCGTCGACGCGCTCGCCCATTCCCTGCTTTGCGAGATAGCTCGGCACCGTGGAATAGGTGTTGGTTGTGATGACCCGAGCCCCCGCCGCGATGTAGTCCCGGTGGAGCGCCACGACCCCTTCAGGCGCATCCACCAGAGCCTGCGCCGACCACAACCCTCCACGGCTCGCCAGTCCACGTCGAATGAGCTCGCCACCCATCGCGCCGTCGAGCAGCAGGACATCTCGCCCAGGTGTGGTCATGTCGTGGTGCCTTCCAGGAAACGACCCAATGCGCGACTGACCTCTCGTGGTCGCTCACCCATGACCATGTGCCCGCAGCGTTCGATGACCTCGAGGCGTGCGTTCGGCAGGGCCTCCGCGAGGGCTCTGGCACCACGCAGGGGTGTCATGCGGTCTTGCGCACCTGCGAGCACCAACGTCGGACACGTGACTGCCTCCAACCAGGGTTCACTGCTCCAGGAATTGCAGGCGGCGAAGTCCCGATGCAGGACTTCTGGCGGCGTGCGCTCGAGCAACGCCAAAGCCGCCCCGGTCGTCCACACACCCGGCGATTGCGCCCCCCCGACATGACTGGCGGGAGCGTGTCCGAATGCTGTGATGAAACCGTGCGCGCGAGGCGGTCGATGCAGGGTGTCGTCGAGAAGCCGGTCGTTGACGGGCATCGCCTGAGCCGCACCGAGCAGCATCAAGGCACTGACGCGTTCTGGTGACTTCGCCGCCGCGGTGAGCGCACTTTGCAGCGATTGGAAAGGAAGTGGGCACAAAAA
>JANQPS010000096.1 GCA_028285365.1 Thermoanaerobaculia bacterium
GCGCCAACAGGCTCCTATGAGGTCACGTTCACCCGGTCGACAAACCCCAAGAGCGGTGGTCCCGTCCGAAGCGTCGACAATTCACCAGACAGACATCACAGTCAGTCACACGCGAGGGTCAGACCCCACGGCGGGACCACCACTCGGGGGAAGTCTCCCCCACCGTTCCGGACCGGCCTATCCATCTTGGCTGTCACACCCCTGTGGGAAACTTACGTAGCCGACTGCACCTGTGAGCACCGACACGATGGCCGACCCCAAGGCAAAGACCAGCCCCCATCTCGCCGAGATGCTCGTAGAGGACCGCGAGCTCGAACGGGCTGATGCCGACCGATTCCGTCACTCCGATCTCGTTTCCCAGCTCGCGGATCTCGTAGCACAAGCGACGACGCCAGCGAACATTGCGTTGTACGGTCCCTGGGGGTCAGGCAAGTCCTCCATCGCCGCTCTACTGAGCCAGGAGCTGAAATCGCGGAGCGCGCCGGCTCGCTTCGCTCGATACGACGCGTTCAAGTACGCGAAGCTTCCGCTGCAGCGACACTTCATCCAGCACCTCGCCAGCCAACTGAAGGTGACCGATCGCAGGTATGGACGCGGGCTCTATGAGGACACAGTCCAGAGCGACGTGATCCTGGGATCCCCTTCCGACGGCGAGACTGGGAAACTCTTGGCGCTCACGTTCCAGCTGATTCTCGTCCTGACTGTCGCGCTCGCCGCTGCCGCCACGTTAACCGCCGGCGCTGCAGCGGTAGCGGCTTGGATTGATGACGCAAGAGGATTTCGGTCGACGTACGCGGACTACCTCAGGAACAACACTCTTGGCTTCCTCGCGCCGGCGGGGATCCTCGCCGTGTTCGGAACGTTGGCTGGCAAGAAGCTGAGCGTCACACGCGGCAACTCGGCACCGACTTCGGATGAGCAACTCGCCCACCTGTTCGCTCAACTGGTCGACGACGCCCTCAAGAAGAAGATGGATGGGCAACGCTGTGACCGGCTTGTCGTCTTCATCGATGAGCTTGACCGATGCGACGGCGACACTGTCGTCGAGACTTTGGCAAGTCTTCGTAGCTTCCTGGACGCCGAGCGGTGCGTGTTCGTCGTAGCAGCTGACCAGCAGGTTCTCGAGACCGCGTTGACAGCACATCTCAGCCAGGCGACTCCGCACGACAACACGAACCCCTACTACAGCGCAGGGAGCGAGTACCTCGATAAGACGTTCCACTACCAACTCGGCATTCCTCCTCTGCTGCCGAGACGACTTTCCGGATTCGCCGCAGAGCTGGTCAGCGGACGGCCAGGGCCCTGGGCGAAGGTCGATTCGGTGGAACGCGTTGTGTCTGTGCTGATACCGAACCACGTGCGGAGCCCACGACGGACGAAGACGCTTCTCAACGCCTTCGCTCTGCAGTTCGAGCTGGCAGAGCGGAGGTGCGAGGCAGGCCACCTCGCTGGAGTCGCTTCAGCGAGAGCCGAGGAGATCGCGGTCATCGTTTGCCTCCGAGTCGAGTTTCCCTTGTTCGCGCGCGAGCTGAGACAGCATCCAAAACTGATCGAAGCAGCACGGGCAGTTCTTGAGAACGGTGCCCGCTCGAAGCCGGCTGGCGTCTCGGATGCGACTTGGGAGCTGGCGCAGGGCTTCTGCCAAGGGACACGTCCGAGCGATGTGTACCTAGTGCCCGATGGTGGGGAGCGGCCGCCGTCCGTCGGCGATGACGATGCCGATCCGCCCGAAGGGGCAAAGCACGAGGACGACGAACCGCTTCGAGTCGCTCAGGCCCACCAACTCCAGGCGTATCTCCGCAAGACGGCTTTCGTCAGCGCTCCCGGACGGGACCTCATCCACCTAGAGAGTTCTGGCGCGCGGTTCGGCCTCGATCCTCTCGATGCCGAAGAACTGGAAGACGCGGCATCCCAGGCCGACCTGGCCGGCGTTGAGGTCGTCCTCAACCGTCTCGGGGAGAATCGCGCAGCCGGACTGCTTTCGCTGGCAGAGAGTCTTGACCGGGAGGTCCCGCCACTGGGCTTGGAAGCCGACAACCTCGTCTCGGTCTTGCTTCGGCTCTACGGGGGGTTGAGGCATTCCGCTGACTGGACAGACGACGACGAGGCCCCGGTGATCACCGAGAGGTTCAGTACTGCGGTCGATGCACATGCACGAACCTACGAACTGCGGGAGGCGGACCTAGCTGGAGCGCTTGCACTCGGACTCGATAGCGAGACTCCGAGCGGGAAGCGGCTGGTTCATATCGTCCTAAACCATCCGCAGGCCGCCGATCGGAGCGACGTCGCCAGAACCGCAATCGACGCCATCGCGGAATTGTCTGGCAATCACCTCGACGAAGTAGCCCAGATCACAGCGTCAAACCTGACGACGAGAGCTCACACGCTGGAAACGTGCGCTGCCCTCGTTGAACTCCCCAAAGCGGAGTCAGCGACGCTCTGGGAGGCTGTAATGCCGCTCCTCGCCCAGCGTCTCGATGAGCTGCTTACAACGGAGGACTCAGCATCGGAGGACGAGGAGGGGTCGGAGACAGCTGACGACGGCGCTTCCGTGGAGGCCTTCAAAGGGCTAGCCAGTGACCTTCTCGAGGCTTCGTCGGCCGATCTGCAGTCACTCGAGTTCGTCGCTGATGCCGTCCTGCAGGTCGATGAAACGGAAGCCCGCAACCAGGTCGCGCCCTACCTCGGGAAGCTGTGTACCGACGGCCGGACGGTCGGGTACAAGGGACTGTCGAACTCTCTGCTCAGAGCGTCGGCACGGCGAGCACGGCCGACTATTCCCGCATGGCTCGCGGGGGTTGATCCGGACCATGTGACCTCCGAACAGCTCGCACTTGTTGGCGATCGGATCCTCACGTCGGCCTGGAAGTCACTCGAGGAGGCTGCTGATGCGGACGAAGACCCGCATCTCGAGCTGGGCGGCGTTGCCGAGGCACTCGCACGACTGCTACCAGCGCCGCTCGGGCCCGACTCGAAACTTGCCGCTGAGGTCGAGGCGACGCTCGTTGGCCCCACGACGGACCCGGAGGTGGACGGGAGCCTTGTTCAGCTTCAGCGCCTTGAGATACTTGCCAGTGCGTCGATCATCACAGGCACAGTCGCAGGGGCAAGAGCAACGGAATCCGCCATCCGACTGCTCGGGACCGCCATTGGCCCTCCGATCAACCCCGACGGGCCCCTCGTCGGTTGGGCGTCGCGCTCTTGCCGGATCGCAGGGAAGTACGCCGACGAGCAAGATGCCGTACGTCTCATGGAGGCGATCGCTGATTGTGCCTGGCTGTCGGAAGAGAATCGTGCGAAGTGCGGCGTACCTCTCGTTGCGCTTGCCTGTTCACGAGGGGTTGACCTTGCGTCCGCCTACACGACGACGGAGATCACTCAGCTGGTCAACCAGCACGCCCCAGCCTTCGACGACGACGCGGCACGTTGGCTCGCCGCAGTCGCGCCCGGGCCGGCCGAAGGTGCTCTACTCATCAGCGCCCTGTTTGAGCGACGCCCGTCTGTCGACGCGCGAACGCTCGTCTCGCAGTACAGCGCCTCGTGCGACGCTGGCGAGGCGCTGGAACTGATTCGACCAGAGGTCGACCGCTGTCTTGTCGACGACCCGCGACTCGACCTCCTCCGAGCGGTCCACATCGCAGCGCTAGACGATGACGAGGTAGCTGACACCATCGCCTCGACGTTCGACCGTGCGACGAACATGGATCAGCGAAAGCGCCTCATCGACATTTGGGGGGCTGGCGAGATTGAGCACGCTTCAGCGAGGGCAAAGTTGATCGGCGAGGTGCTCCTCCCCACAGCGCAGGCGGGCAGTAGTGGTCTCGACTACGTCGTGAAGCACGTCGAACTATGGAAGGACCCGCCGCATGGCACACGCCAGGCGCTCCGGGCTCTCAAGACTGGTACGACTGGCGCGCAGCGCCGCAAGGTCGAAGAGGCATTGGTGATCGCCGGCCTGGCGAAGAAGCAGTCCACGTTCTTCGGGCTCGGTCCGTCAACGATCAAAGACATCGACTGATCGTTCGCTGCCCGATTCGATGCCCGAGCCGTGTGAACAGACGCGGCGCCTGATCCTCGTGACACAACCATACAGCGCCACATCTCCTACCTCCGGTCCTGTCGTGCCTCGGTGGGCGCTGGTCTCGCAGGTGATCCGGGGCGGCGTCTGCGCGCTCCAGACCTGATGACAAATCAATGACAAGCAGCCAAAACGGCGAATCCCCGGGCTCGGGAGCCCAGGGATCTCAGGGTTTCGCGTGGTGTCGGAGGGGGGACTTGAACTGCTCCCTGGCGGTTCCGGCGGTTCCTGACTAGTCGCTGTTTTCCCAGTTCAGCAGGGATCTCCGGCAATCCGGGATCTGATCCGTCCGGGCGGAACCCGGCCGTTCCCGCCGTTTCTGATGACATCGTGATGACAAAGCGACACAGGCTCCACGGCCGAGGACCTGGTACCGTTTGAGCAGTTCCTCGGTCGGCGAGGGCGAAACCCGCATTGCGGGCCTGCCTGCCGACTCGGCCAGGGAGCGACCCAAGAACATAACCAACCGGCATAGCCGGAAAGGAGCCAAACATGGCAACGACCCACATGACGGTCGGGCGCGTCAAACCCCTGGTTGATCGTGCCGGAGCCGAGTCCAGTGCCTACCAGTTCGTGCGCGAGGCATACCAGAACTCGGTCGAAGCGGGCGCTACAGCCGTCAAGATCATGCCCGAGCTGGGCGCCACCCGAATCGGGGTGTACCGATTCCTACTCGTAGACGATGGCCGATCGATGTCGTCACATGAGTTGGTCTCGTTCGTCAACAAGTTCGGTGGCGGTGGCAAGCCGATCGGCGACCAGCACGAGAACTACGGCATCGGCCTCAAGACGTCGACGCTGCCATGGAACCACCATGGGGTGATCGTGGTGGCACGCCAGGGCGGCGAGACGAACCTCATTCGCCTTCAACTCGATTCGTCGGCCAATGAGTACGGCCTTCGCCAGTGGGAGGTCGAGGACCCATACGGCGAGGTCGAGGTACTCGACTACCTGCCCCTCGCCCGCAAGGAGGCGGGAGCCTGGACGCCCCAAGTTGATCGCGACTTCGAGCCGGTCGACGGCACTCGAGTGCGCGACCTGCTCGACGCCTTCATCGACGACAATCACGGGACTGTCGTCGTCCTGTGCGGCAACGCGAGCACCGATGACACGTTTCTCGCAACAGGTGCTGGCGGCCAGCTCGCTGCAGGACCCATCTCCGGCACGGCCACCTACCTCTCGCAGCGCTACGACACGCTTCCAGTCCCCGTGGAGGTCCTCGAGCTCCGGAGCGAGAACCGCAGCGAGTGGCCGAAGTCGCCCGACGAAATTAGTAGTGGACAGATGGCCGACGCAACCGCTGACTGGGCCATTCGGGTGCGCCATCCCATGGGGCTCGGCGACTTCCTACGTAGCGGTAGCAAGCGCGGTACCCGAGTACCAGAGCACCAGGGAACGGTTGAGCTCAAGGACGGCACTCGAGCCCACTGGTTCTTGCTCTCGAAGGACGAGGCGTACGACGGTGGCGGGGCTGGCAATGCCTATTGGAAGTCGTCAATAGCAGTCCGCTACCGCGGAGAGATCTATGTTTGGGGTTCGAGCCAGCGTCAGCGATTTCGTCAGTTCGGCGTGACGCGAGCCAACGTCATCGACCGGTGCACAATCGTGCTGGAGCCACCAGAGAACAACGGTGGACCGGGCGTCTACCCAGACAGTTCACGTTCTCGCCTCCTCTGGACCGGCGGTAAGAATCTCCCGTGGTCCGACTGGGCGAAGATGTTCCAGGCACGAATGCCTGATGAGATCGAGCAGGCCCTTGCCGACGCAACTGCCGAGCTGACGAAACTCAATCCTGAGGACCTCAACGATGTGCAGCAGAAGCGGATCTCGAAGTTCGCCAAGCGAATCGCTGGCTCATGGCGCCGGTTGGCCAGTGCCAAAGATGACCCTTCGGCGGTCTCGAGCACGCGAGTTCGATCGCTAGGCCGTGTTGGAGGTGGCGGCACCGAAACCGGCGGCGGAGGCGGTGGCAGCGGCGGCGGAGGTTCAGGCCAAGGCTCCCCAGAGCGCTTCATCGAAGACGCAAACGGCGAGGAGCGCCCGACCGTCGAGGTGAAGCGACCCAACGAGCTGCCGATGGTCCGATGGGTGCCAAAGGAAGAGGTCGACAACCCAGTGCTCGCAGCCCTTTGGCAGGAAGCCGAGTTCGCAATCGACGCCAACCTAGAGTGCCCGATCATTCGCGACTCGATTGACTATTGGACTTCTGAGTATCCGAGCCTCGACCCGGACGACATTGCGCGCTCGGTGCAACGCGTCTACGGCCTGAAGCTGCAAACAGTGGTGGCGCACATGATCGCAGCCAAGCGCAAGGGGCGGATCAAGCAGGACGAGTTGGAGCAAGCGCTGAGCCCGGTCGCCCTCACCGCAGCCCTCGCAGGCTTTCTTGTCGAGGACCGAGCCCTTGCTGGCGATCTCGGAGCGCTTGAAGGGAAACGAAAGGCTGCCTTGAAGAGCAGCTAGTGACAGCGCGGCTGGCCCGGTGAGGAGTCGGGCCAGCCGGCTTGCCTAGATGTCGGCGAACGTCGTGTCGTACTCGTTGGCCATTCGGGAAATCATCCCGTCGTAGTGGAACGGTTCTCCGGCTTGTGGTGCGGGGGGATCTGTGACGAGGTTGAATGGCGAGCCGTCGTTCGCACCGTCGATCACGACGACGCCAACCCCGTCGAATCCGGTTTCGCGGACGTTCGACCGGCGCGGAATCTCGCTCACCTTCTCGAGTGTCCGCTCGACGGATCTGGGCTGCGGTTCTTCGGTGAAGAGCAGACCCGACGAAAGGTCTCCCTTGTTCATGTCCGAGGATGCGAATCTCGATGCTGCGTTGACCATCACGAAACCGACGGCGAGCGCCTGCGAGCTCGCTCCGTGGACGCACAGATGCGACGAGTTCAACTCGTCGTACAAGCGGGGCAGCGCACGGATGTGAGCAGTCATGGTTGCTTTGGCTTCAAGCGCCATCAGCACCGCACCGACGGAAGCGATCGAGACGTCTGGCAGACGGTCGAGCGCGGATCGCTGATCGGTTGAAAGCACGATCGAGTACTGGTCCACGAGCGTCGAGAAGCTCTTCTTGCCGTCGATGTCGCCTCCGGGTCTGGCGAAGACAAGATCGAGGTCCTTCTTTCTTCCTGTGCCGAAGTCCCGCATCGTGTGGTTCACGCCGAGGACGACCTTCTCCTCTACGACGTGCCTGCGAAGAAGCGCCGAGGCACCGAGCAGATCGAACGCAACTCCCCAGCAGGCAACCTTCGAATGACGGTCGCTGCGCGAGTGGTACTGCCACGAGTTGCCGTACTTGTCCGTGATCAACGGCTCACGGAGCGACTCGACGAGGATCTGCGGGCCTTCCATCAGCCATCGAGACTAGGGCCAACCAGCCTCGCCGCTCGGGACCAGCACTGAGCTTTCGCCACCCATCACGTCGCACGGCGCCGCACTTCGAACTCAATCCGCTGAGCGGCAGTCGCGGCGTGCTCGTGCTCCCACACGCGGACTACCAACCAGCTCGCCTCTTCGAGCTCGCGATCGGTGTCGCGATCTCGACGAACGTTTGCCTCGAGCTTGTGGACCCACCACTCCCGGTTGTTCTTGGGGATCGTGGCGTGCTCGGGGCAGGAGTGCCAGAAGCAACCATCGACGAAGACGGCGACCCTCGATGGCCCGAACACGATGTCGGCGCGGCGCCGCATGCCCTTGATGGGTGGCCGGTCGACTCGATAGCGCAACCCTCGCCGCCACAGCTCACGACGTAGGGCGAGCTCGGGCTTGGTGTCTCGCTGCGCTTGTCGCTCCATCCGCTTCCGTACAACGTCGGATGGCGGGGACGAAGGCTTCTCAGGCGACGGCAAGTTCCTCGGCCATCAGAGCGGCATGCTCTGCGATGTCGACGATGAACTCGTCGACGAAGTTGAGCGAGCCTTTCTGCGTACGCCCGTAGAACCCAGCCGTGGCTCTTGCCGACAACTGCGGCGCACGGCCGAGGTCGACCAAGTCCGACAGGTGCCGGTACTGCTCATGGCGGGGCCACAGCGACATATCGACAGCCCATGCCTTCCCGTTGGCTCCGTAGGCGGCGGTCGGCCACTTCTGGCCTCGCTCGAGCGGCTTGCCGTCGAGCATCGGTAGCCCCGGTTTCACGAGACGGTCGCCGACCCATCGCGAAACGCCTACGGTCACCGCGTTGCCGACCAGCTTCCACCGTGTGCCCTTGCGATTCGACACTTCGTTGGCGGGTTCGGTCCAGCCCTTGGCGAAGCCCTGCATCTGCTCGGCTTCCTCGATCTGGGGCGTCACGATGCGGCGGTCGATCTCACCGTTCGGGTACCAGATCGCGGGTGGTGACGGGATGCCGATCGTCGAGCCACCCTTGAGGGTCGGCACGGCATCCTTGGCCCAACCGAGGCCACGCACTCCCTCGGTCCAGTAGAAGCCGTAGACGTCGTCACGGAAGTGATCCTCGACGGGCTCGCCTGCTTCGTCGGCGAACAGCACTGACCGGGGATCGATGTCCTGTGATGCCAGGAAGATGACCCGTTGCCGGCGCTGGGGAACGCCGGTGAAGCGAGAGTCGACGAGCCGGTAGGCCCACCGGTAGCCGAGCGCTTCTAGTTCGTCGACGAGGAATCGCATGGCCTCGCCTTTGTCAAGCACGAGCATGTTGCGCACGTTCTCGAGCATCAGGAGCGGAACACGTCGGTCCTCGACCAAGCGGAAGACCTCGCCGACAAGACCAGATGCCTCTCCGGTGATGCCTTTCGTCCGTCCTGCTTGGGAGAGATCGGTGCAGGGGAAACCAGCGGCCACGAGATCCACGTCGGGTAGTCGATCGAGCTCTTGGACGTCGCCCACTAGCGGGACGCCGGGGAAGCGTTCGGCCAGGACGGCCTGGGCGGGTTCCCACCACTCGCACAGCAGCTCGGTCTTGGCCCCTGCCTCGTGCAGCCCGAGTTCGATGCCACCGATGCCGGCGAAGAGGCCAGCGACGCTGAGTGATCCGGACGCAGTCACGCCCCCCAAACTACACGCTTGAAACTCGGCGTCGACCGAGCGGCGATGAAACTCCTGAACGTCGAAGAGCGCATCGTGTCCCATGTCGCCAACCTACGCACGCCCTGTGACACGAACTTCTGGTCGACGGCTTCGCCGTCGTCCCAGGCGCTCGGCCATTGGCTCTTCCTCCTTCCTCACCCGATGTGTCGGAACGGACAAACCTCAGACACAACTGCAGGTCCCGGGGGTACCTGCCGGTGATGTCACCGGGGAGATACTGCGAATCTCCCATGGATCTACTCCTCGACCTCCCAAGCCCGAAATCGCCGGGGAGATCAGGAGTTCGTTGTCCCGATCCGGAAACGATCGCGGCCACAGATGAGACATGGAACGCACACCGAAACCACTGGCCGACTACCCCGAGCTGATGACCGTCGCCGAGACCGCCGAGTACCTCCGCATCGCGGTCAGCACCTGCTACCTGCTCACCAACAGCGCCGGACACGAACGAGCACTTCCCGCAGTCAAGGTCGGGGGCCGCACCTTCGTCCTCCGAGAACGACTCGCCGACTACCTCGCCACCAGTCATCGCTGAGCCATCCGCCACCGAGTGGCCCACTGCTCACCCGCCGCAAGCTCGTCCGTCCTCGCTGCGCTCCGGGCGCTCCAACTTGCACCCGCCTCCGCTGCGGGCCATTGGGCAGCCATCGGGCCGGGGCCCCGGCCCTTCGTGTCACAGACGTGACCGAACATCGATCCTGAGGAGCACACGTGTCGAACAACCACAAGACGTCCAAGCCCAACGTCCGCAAACGAGGCGACACCTACACCTGGTACGCCTACGTCACCGACGGCAACGGCAAACGCCGCCAGATCAGCAAGGGCGGCTACCGCACCATCGCCGACGCCGAACACGGCCGCATCGTCCACCTCATCTCCATCGGCCGCCACGACTACGTCAACCCCGACCGCATCACCCTCGCCGAGTTCCTCCTCGACGAATGGCTCCCCGCCCGCAAGCTCGACCTCCAGTCATCCACCTGGCGCAGCTACGAACAGAAACTCCGCCTCCACGTCATCCCCCACATCGGCGGCATCGCCCTCCAAGAACTCTCCCCCGTCGACCTGAACAACCTCTACGCCCAACTCCTCGACACCACCACGCTCCCGCCGGCCACCAGCCGCCGACGCCCGCCCGAGACCATCGACCGCATGATGCAGCTCCACGACGCCGGCCACACCTCAGCCGCCATCGCCGACACCCTCCGCGCCGAAGGCCACGACACCGCGGCTGACCTCACCCGGCACGCCGTCGCCGGCATCATCCGCCGCCAGAAGAACAACCGCCGAGAAGCCGTCTCCACCAAACGAGTCCTCTCCTCCAGAACCGTCGCCATGGTCCACGGCATCCTCTCCAAAGCCCTCGGCGACGCCCACCGCTGGAACCGCACGTACCGCAACCCCGCCCAAGCCGCCACCGTCCCCAAGACCGGCCAGCCCTACCGCATCGCCCGAGACACCTGGACCGCCACCCAACTCCGCGACTTCCTCACCTGGCTCGACGACAACCGCTACCGCTACCCCTGGTCTTTCCTCGCCACCAGCGGCGCCCGACGGGGCGAAGTCCTCGGCCTCAAGTGGACCGACATCGACCTCGACGAAGCCACCGCCGCCATGTTCAACCAGGTAACCACCGACCACGACCACAAGGCCATCTTCAAGGAACGGCACAAGACCGGCGCCGGCCACCTCATCCACCTCGACCCCAACACCGCGGACCTCCTCCGTCGCTGGCGACAGATCCAGAACGACGAGAAGCAACTCCTCGGAGAGGCCTACCAGGACGACGACTTCGTCTTCTGCCACGAAGACGGACGGCACTACCACCCCGAACGCTTCAGCCGAGAGTTCCTCCGCAAGCAACAGCAGTTCAACGAGGCGAACCCCGACACCCCGCTCCCTCGTCTCACGATTCACGGGCTCCGCCACACTTGGGCGACCATCGCTCTCAAGCAGAAGGTCCACCTCAAGGTCGTCAGCGAACGCCTCAACCACTCGACCACCGACATCACCGCCCGCGTCTACAGCCACGTCACGAGGCCGATAGCCCAGGAAGCCGCCGACCTCGTCGGCGGGCTGATCCTCGGGGAAACCGATGTGCCCGGATGACGATGGACTCCCCGAATGCACGCGTCGTCTGCGTGCTCCGGCTCGCTTCCCACGACGGATCGAGCCTTCGGGCGAGCGCTGCCGGGCATGCAGAACCGCTGCCAGGTGCCATCTCCCGACGATTCGCTGGCCTGGCTACCAGTCGTCGATACGCGTAAGGAGTTCTTCCAGGTCTGCTCGAAGGTCTCCCGGGACGTTCCGCTTCAGCGTTCCGAGGCTCTGTCCCAATCGTCGGGCAGACTCCGGCCGCGCGAATCCACCGACGTCGTCGATAAAGGAGCTGACGAACCGAAGTGCGTCAGACTCTCTGCCGGATAGAGCTAGGAGCTGGAGGGTCGTGTTGGCTGCCAGCACCTCGGTCTCGAGACCTCCAAGCTCTCGAGACAGGCGCATCGCTTCGTCTAGCTCGGCAAGCACTCCAGCAATTTCGTCTCCAGAAGGGGAAGCACCACTCTGCGCCCATGCCTCCCGAAGTACGGCGCCCTTCGTCTGTAGGCACCAACTCAGCAGGTAGTCGTCATCCAACTCCCTAGCCAGGATCGCGTTCCGACCGGCAAGCGTGACCGCCTCTCCCAATGAGTCGATCGCCATGAGCCGGTAGACGAGCGTGTTGCTAGCCATCACAAGGTTCGTCCTCAGAGCCAGTTCGTCGCTGATCTCGATCGAGGAGCGGAGATTGTCCACCGCAGCCTCGGATCCGTGCTTTTGGCCAGCGGACCAAAGGTGCAACGAGATTGCGTCGTACTCGTCCTGGCGACGCGAGCGATGCCCGGAGAACACCGCTTGGAAGTGCTCCAACGCTTTGGTGCGACTGCCCGCCGTGTACTCCCGAAAGGCTCGCATGAACATCACGCTGCGGCTGTCTTCCCCGAGGAGGTAGGACTGCCTAATCCCGAGCGTCGCTAGCCAAGAGCGCGGAATCCTGGACTCCTCTGCGTCGGCGCCGGCCTCGGCGAAGGTGCGTCCGAATGCACGCTCTGCGCGGTCCTTGTCTAACGCAGCAAGGTAGAAAGCGATACGCCCCTCGATGACCCACGGGTCGCCATTGTGCAGGACCGCCCTTTCCGCAGACGTTCCCAGGCCGCGGGTCTCGTTCAGCCTCGCTTCCTCGACGGACAGCAACGCCTGGTGCGCCTCGAGAAACCGGTCGGGCTCGGAGTCTCGAAACCGTCGGGCCACAGAGACCGAGACTTCGGGCCGAAGGGCAAGAGTCTGCACGCCTTCGGCAACGAAGGGCGACGATCGGACCAAAGCGACATCTCGGTCAGACACCGTGTCTTCCGCCGCCGTCCACACCTCGTGCGCCAAGCGGCCGACATCGGCCTCCGCCAGCGAAACTGAGACGGACAGTAGTGAGGCCAAGCGAAGAGTGGAGATTGGCAGAGACTGGAGCCAATCCTCCACCTCTCGCTCAAGAAGTGGTGTCGTCACGACTCGGCCTCCACTGGTAAGCGCGACCCGACTACGTCGTACACATCTTGAGCCGCAATCTGCCCGTCGATCTCGATCTCCCTCAAACTCTCCAGCAGCTCGTCAAGAAAGGGCACGTCCACGCCGATCAATGTCCTCACTGGGTAGAGCTTCGCTTCTACGTGCTCGACTGTCATGGCCTCCAGGTCGTGCACCCGAATCCCTTGAAGACGCGAGTTCGACTCGCGTCGCACGAACGCAACAACCAAACACCCACACTCTTCGGACAGAGCTTCAAACTCTCGCATGTGGCCGCGATCGAGGGCCGCATGCCGATCGACAGTGTCGAAGACAATTGCCTTCTGCCGGTCGGTATGAATAGCGGAGATCTCCTGGCGCAGCTGGCTTGTGCTGATGAAGGCCCGCGTCGTCAGCCATGGCGGCAAAACGTTCGGCTCCAGGGGTCCTGCCCCGACACGCCAGCAATCCAGGAGCCGGTCTCGCAGCGTCGCAGGGGCCTGGAGCGGCTCGCGGCTTCTGATCACGTCATGATCGAGATCAAGGTCAAGGTTCTCGCAAACGAGGTTCGCTGCGACCCCGAGCCCATCGGAGTCCCCGCCGCGAACGATGAGGAGACTCCGAGCCTCAGCCGCTCGGCTGACCTCAACGAGGAGCCGCTCTCGATCTATCCGCTGCCAAGTGGGGAGCATGGGGCTAGCCACCATCGGCAGACAAGAGCTCGAGCGCCTCCGACGCGCGTGCCTGCGTCTGCTCGAAGGGCCACTGCAACAATTTCAGAGCCTGCTCGTGAAAACCCTCAGCCGTTACCTGGTCTGGTGCTTGCTGGGCGAGGGCAACCGCTTGCCATGCTGCAGCCTGTAGCTGATTGGCAGAATCTACGGCCGAGTAGGCCTCTCGAAGCGCTGAATAGGTCTCCTCGCTCTGAGCGAGCCGCGTGTGGCTAGATGACATGAGGGCGGCACTCCAAGCCATGGAAGGGAGCGGCTCGTGAAAAGCAAAGGCCCGGGGCGCCGCCGATGCTCGGGCTGAAGACGTTGCGACTATAGACGCCAGCTCCGATCGCAGTGCTTCGAGAGATGCGTTGAACGCTCGTCGCTCAGCTCGCCGGCGCACGAGATAGTCGATCGCCAGGGCACCTGCTGCACCTATGAACGCTGAAATGGCTGCAACAGCGAACGATGAGGATGAGCCGGAGTCCCGATCGGGACTGTTTGTAGGACTGCTTTCAGAGTCATTCTCATCGATCCTCGTCTCGGCATCATCCGTTCCCGGCGCAGGCCCGGGAGTATCATCAGGCGCGGGCGACGGCGATTCACTCTCTTGGGCTTCCGCAGGACTCGCACCGCCTGAAACCGACGTGACAAGCACCAGCACAGAAAAAGCACACGCGCGCAGCAACCACCACCGCAGCGGCCGGGCGCTTTCAGGACTCTGAGTCACACGCTCAGGGTAGCGACCAAGCACCGCTCCCCTTGGCCGGACCGAAGTCGCGGGATGGTTTGGGATACTCCGTCGAGCGAAGTCAGCATCGACTGATGACATCGTGATGACAAGCGACACGAAACGGCGAATCCCAGGGCTCGGGAGCCCAGGGATTTCAGGGGTTTCGTGTGGTGTCGGAGGGGGGACTTGAACCCCCACGCCCTTAACGGGCACTAGCCCCTCAAGCTAGCGCGTCTGCCAATTCCGCCACTCCGACGTGGCCGCAGGGTGCGCCCTGCGCAGCCGTCGATTCTACCGGCCCTGGGGGCACGGCCACCATGCGGAATCGAAACGGCCCGTCGACCCCGCCTGGCGCTCTGGCGGAATCGACGGGCCGAAGGGGGGGATCACTCTCCGGGGGGAGGAGAGAGCCACAGCGACGTCACGTCGAACGTGCCGTCGGAGCGGACGGTGAGACCCTCGACGTCGTCGGCGACGGCGACGAGAGTCACGAACTCGGCGAGCGGCAGGACCCGGTTGCTCGCCATCACGGCCTCCTCGGCCAGGGCGTAGGCCTCGGCGGCATCGATCGGATCCGTGGACACCCGGGCGGCCGCAAGTGCGATGTCCACGGCGCCGTTCTCGATCCCGACCAGGTTGTCCAGGTCGCCCGAGGCGTAGTGGCCGACCCAGGACTCGGGTGTCTCCCCGACACCGACCCAGCCGAACCAGAAGACCTCGAGCTCCCCGGCGGCGAGGGCGTCGACGTAGTCGTCGGCGTCCCAGCTGCGGAGGCGGACGGGGAAACCCGCAGCCACGAGTTGGTCGGCGACGAGGCGGGCGATCACAGGGTCGTCGGGAACCTCGTCATCGTCGATGTAGTCGATGGTGATCTCCGGCACGTCGCCGTCGAGACCGTCGACGAACGCCTCGACGACATCGGGGGTGTTCCCGCATAGGCCGTTGCACACGTCCGAGCCGGGAACGAGGCCGGCGATCGCCTGGGCCGTCGGCCCGTAGACCTCGTCGGTCACCGCGGCGGTGTCGACCGCGGCGATGACAGCCGCGCGGAGATCCGGATCGCTCAGCGTGTCAGAGCCCGCCCCG
>JANQPS010000143.1 GCA_028285365.1 Thermoanaerobaculia bacterium
CGATGGCTCGAGTCATGCTGAGGCGCGCGACACTGCCTTGATTCTCACGGAGGAGGGGCTCCAGCTGGTCGATATCGGGACCGCTGAAACCGTCGATGAGGCCGTCGCGAGCTGGCGAAACGAGCTGTTGCGCACGAGGTCACCCCGGGCGTCGATGGACGAGGTCGTCGAGAGCGCCCAGAGCGTCAGGCGGTTGGTTTGGGATCCCCTTGCCAAGCGCCTCGATGACGATGTTCGTCGCGTTCTCGTGGTTCCGGATGGAGCGATCTTTCATGTTCACTTCGCGGCATTGACCCAAGACGATGACCGCTACCTGATCGAGGACGGGTGGCAATTTCACATCCTCAGCTCCGCGCGCGATCTCGTCCGTTCGGTGCAAGAGCCAGCCAGCTCAGGAGTCCTCGCAATGGGAGCGCCGGACTACTCGGCGCCCTATCAGACGAGGGTCGCAGCACTTGGTGTCGACGGGGTCGAGGAGGTGACTGCTGCGCCTTCAGGCTACCGGGGAGACTCGTGCGTGAGTGATCGTGAGTGGCCGGAGCTTGCCGGGGCACGGCTCGAAGTCCTGATGCTCGCCGACATCCTGGACGAAGAAGTGGTTACCGCGCTCGTCGGCAGCTCGGCGAGTGAAGAGCGTTTCAAGCTCGAAGCCCAGAACAAGCGATGGCTGCATCTCGCGACGCACGGCTTCTATGACGCGACTACTGAAGACTGCGAGTCGAAGCAACCGCTCGTGGGAGATCTGGGCCTACTGCGAAGCGGTCTGGTACTCGCCGGTGCCAACGGCGGAGACAACGATTGGCCGGGTGCCGACGACGGGATCCTGACCGCGGAGGAGATCCTGACGCTGGATCTCAGCGAGGTGGAAATGGCGGTGCTGTCGGCATGCGACACGGGTCTTGGTGGAATTGTGGTGGGCGAAGGTGTCTTTGGTCTGCGTCGCGCATTCGAAGTGGCAGGAGCGAGAACCGTGGTTCAGAGCCTGTGGCCTCTACCCGATCGTTTTGCCCAGCAATTCATGACGGCCTTCTACAACGGGCTGAGAGAGTCCAACGACGTCGTCGCGACACTTCACCAGTCTTCTCTCTCGATCCTGGCCGAACGACGTCGTTCGGGCTACTCGGTGCACCCGTACTACTGGACGGGTCTCGTCTCGAGCGGTGAGTGGGAGCTGGAAGACACCATGGGTTCACCGCTCGGACGATGACGGTACGGTAACTCTCTGGAGCTTTGGGAGATCGGACGATGGACTACGGGATCGCACTCGCCTCGGCTACCGATTCCTGGAAGGTCGTGCAGCGCGCCGAGGAGCTCGGCTTCAAAGACGCATGGTTCTACGACTCTCAACTGTTGTACTCGGACGTCTTCGTGTCCATGGCATTGGCTGCGGAGAAGACGTCTCGCATCGGATTGGCGACCGGGGTCCTCATTCCGTCGAACCGGATCGCGCCCGTAGCGGCAAACGGTTTTGCGACGCTCAACAAGCTCGCGCCCGGTCGCATCAAGATGGGGCTCGGCACCGGCTACACCGGGCGCAGGACGATGGGGCTCAAGGCCATCAAGCTCGCCGACTTCCGGCGCTACATCGAGATCATGATCGGGATGCTGGCCGGAGAAACGGTGGACTGGGAGATCGAGGGCAAGGAGCGCCGCATTCGTTTCCTCAATCCGGAGCTGGGACTGATCGATATCGAGCATCCGATCGAGCTCGCAATCTCCGCGTTTGGGCCCAGGTCTCGTCAGCTGTGTGCCGACTTCGGCGCAGAGTGGTGTGCCTTTGGTGGGACCATCGACAACGCCTGTGGACAGGTCGAAGAGATGACTCGGGTCTGGTCAGCCGCTGGTCATGAGAGGCCACTGAGCGCCGTCGAGTTCGTCCTCGGATGTGTTCTCGAGGAGGGGGAGCCGGCCGACTCCGAGCGCGCCAAGGCACAGGGAGGCACCCTGCCGGCGGCCGCGATCCACGGCATGGTGGAGGATGGTGCCTTTGCAGAAGTCCTCGGGAGACTGCCTCCGTCACTGTCGACGGCGCTCGAGGCATACGCCAGGGTCTACGAGCAGTACCCGGAAGGTGAGCGTTATCTGCACAACCACACACGTCACCTGTTGGCTCCGCGCACCGAAGAAAAGCATGTGCTCAGCGCGGAGTTACTCCGCGAGTTCGCGTGGGTGGGTGAGCGTGACGATCTTCGCGAGCGCCTTGCCCGTCTCGAGGGGGCCGGCTATACCCAGATTGCGATTCAGCTGGTACCGGGGCACGAAGACGCGATCGAAGAGTGGGCGCGAGTTTTTGGTCTGGTTTGACCGTTTTGTGATCAGCTCGCCGAGAACGTTGGTCGATCGGAATTTGCGGTTGACCTCGCTCCCTCGGACGAGAGAGAGGCGACATCCATGAAGCAACTCGCACTGGTCCTGGCTCTGCTGACGACGGCTTTGGCGGCAGACAGCTCACGGGCCGAGAACCGCATCGACACCATTCGGCCTGATGCGCCTGAACTGGCAGCCTACGGTGAGTTTTCCGTGGGCGTGAGGACGCTGGAGCTCGTCAATCCGGACCAGGTGGACGTCGTGGCGGCGCAGGCGGCGGCGGACGGTGAGGTGCCGTCACGCTACGACCGTCCCCTGACGATCGATGTCTGGTACCCGGGCGCCGCCGGTGAGGCCACGTCCTACGACGTGACTCTGCGCGACGGCAGAACGGCCGTCGAGGTTCACGGGAGGGCTCGTCGAGACGCCGATGCGGACCGCTCTGCTGCTCCCTATCCCCTGGTCTTGATCTCTCACGGCTATCCCGGCAATCGATTCCTGCTCAGTCATCTGGCCGAGAACCTGGCGTCGAAGGGTTACGTGGTGGCCTCCATCGACCATACCGACTCGACCTACCGAACGCTTGCGGCCTTCTCGTCGACGCTCGTGAACCGCCCGCTCGACCAGCTGTTTGTGCTCGAGGAGCTCGAGCGACGGAGTGTTGCCGAGTCGGGGTTCTTTGCTGGGCTGGTCGACGCCGATCACAGTGGTCTGATCGGCTACTCGATGGGCGGCTACGGTGCTGTGATCACCTCGGGTGGAGGCATCACCGCTGAGTCGGCCGAAAGAGGTGCGCCTCTCGGGCTGCTCGAGATGCACCGGGCCGGTGCCGAGGCGCTCGAGGCGCGATTTGCGAATCGCGTCGAGCCGAAGATCAAGGCCGTGGTTGCGTTTGCCCCGTGGGGCATGACCAACGACGTCTGGGATGCACAGGGGCTTTCGGCCATCCGGATCCCGACCCTTTTTGTCGCTGGAAGTGCCGATGCCGTTTCGGGTTACGAGGACGGGGTCCAGGCCATGTTCGAGCAGGCCACCAGTGTCGATCGCCACCTCCTGACCTTCTTGAATGCCGGACACAACGCAGCCGCGCCCATGCCGGCGCCGGAAGAGACTCGCAGCGGTCGCGCGATCTACTCTCACTACGCCGATCCGGTTTGGGACTCGGTCCGCATGAACAACATCGCGCAGCACTTCGTGACCGCGTTTCTTGGTCTGCGACTCAAGGGTGACGAGTCGATGGCGGGGTATCTCGAGCTGGTCGAGGAGTCCGATGCCGGAGTGTGGGCCAAGAATCCGGACGGTTCGTCGAAGCCCGAACATTCGTACTGGAAGGGATTTGCGAATCAGACGGCACGGGGGCTTCGTCTCGAGACGCTCTCCGCCGAGAGGTAGGCGGAGCCACTCTCGTCTGGAAGCCCGGGCAGGACGGGCTTGCGCCAGTCGCAGTTCAGCAGTTCGCAGTTAGGCCTAGACCTGTCGCTCGACGGGTAGCGCGAGCACGTCTCCAGCGAAGTTGCCGTCGAGGGTCGTGGCGGGAAGGAAGCTGCGAACCCGATCGGAGATCGAGTAGAGCACGTAGCCGGTTTCTTCGAAGAGCTCGGACTGCCTGCGCGCCGCGTCTTCTGGGTCGTCGTGGAGTGTGGCGACGAACTCGAAGACGACCGCCGGCCGCCGCCTCAAGAGTGTGGAGCGCGCCCCCTCGAGGACCTCGTACTCGGCTCCTTCCACGTCGATCTTGAGGATGAGTGGCCCTTCGGCGAGCTTCGGATCCGTCAGCAGGGAGTCGATCGTGAGTGCCTCGACGGTCACGGCTTCGCGGTTGTGCGAGCCACCCCCCGCGCGAGTCGTCGACAGCCCTTGATTGGGCTCGTCACCGGCTACCTGTTGGAGAGTGACCGTGCCGTTTTCGGCTGCTGCTGCCTTCTCGAGGACCTGGATGTCGTCGAGATGGTTGAGGAGCAGGTTGGCTCGTAGTCGTTGCGCTAGACGCGCGCTGGGCTCGATGCAGACCACGCGTAGATCCAGATTCAAACCCCCTCTGGCAACTGCGAGTGTGACAGCCCCTACGTTGGCGCCCACATCGACGAAGACTGCCCCTCGAACCAGGAGACGGTTGAGGACGTCGAGCAGGTGCGGCTCCCAGACACCGCTGTAGGAAACGCGCCTCTCGATGACGTCGTCGAGCCGCGCCTGAATCAGGTACGGAGAGTCAGCGTGCTGCGCGAGGGCGAGGCCGTGATCGAGGGACAAGCTGTCCTTGCGCGGGGATCGGGCCAGGGCCTGTCGCATGTCCGCGATTCCCTGCGTGACCGGCCGGTCCGCGGTGGCCCCCAGGGCGCCGATCTGCCCGATCAGAAGCCGCAGACCGCGTAGCCAGCGCGACAGCCTGCTCATGAACGTCCTCTCGACTGCGCGGCCGACAGAGCCGCGGTCGGATCTGCCAGAACGGCGACGTCAGTGTCGGAGTCGGTCACGAAGTTCGAAGTGTCGATGGCAGGAGATTCTAGTGAAGGACCGGCCTGCCGAGAGATCGAGACTCGGCGACCTGGACTGTCGACCTGCACGCCGAGTCAGCTAAGGCTCGAGGAGGTCCAGGATGGCCCGGCGTCGGGTTGCTGCTGGTACTCTCCCGAAAGCTCTTCGTAGTCCGCCCGCTCACTCTCCTCGAGGCCGCTTGAACATGTCGCGACGTCTGAGGTCTCAGCTCGTGCTGCACGGCACGATCGTGATCCTTCTGGGCATGATCGCGGGCTTCCCCTACGCAGGTGCGGTCACGGGAGGCGAGGACCCGCGCGCCTGGCGAATGGCTCACCTCGAAGGTGTGCTCAACGGTCTAGTGATGATCGCGATTGGGGCGGCAGGAAGCCTGATCGAGCTCGGGACCGGTCTTCAGCGCCTGCTGTTCTGGAGTCTCGTCGTCACGGGGTACGGCAACGTTCTCGCCTCGATTCTCGCCGCGACGAGTGGACAGCGCGGTCTTCAACCTGATGGCCCTCTAGCCAACGTCTTGGTCTTCGGTGGATTCTTGCTGGCCGTCGTCGGTGTCCTGATCGCGCTGCTCCTGGTCGTTTTTGGTGCTCAGAGGGCCTCTAGCGTCCGCGATTGAACGACCCTCACAATCACACGCGTTGGGCTACACGCGCTGGACTTGACTGACTCACTCTCTCTCACTCACCCCTTCATTCTCTTCTTCTTCTCATCGGCGACCTCGGAGGTAGACCATGGCGGATCTCGAAGTTTCGATTGATCAGGGCATTGCAACCCTGACTCTCAACCGTCCGGAGGCGCGCAACGCCTTGAGTATGGAGATGCGCTCACTTCTGGACGACCGTCTGCATGCGCTCGAGGGCGACTCGACGGTCCGGTGTGTCGTGATTCGCGGGGCCGGCGATCACTTCATGGCAGGTGGTGACATCAAGGGGTTCGCGGAGGTTCTCGACGAGCCGCCCGGGAAGGAGTACTGGATGCGGCGGATACACGACATCCACACGGTGCTCTTCTCGATCCGGCGCATGCCGAAGCCAGTCATCGCTTCGGTCAAGGGAGCGACAGCGGGGGCTGGGGTCAGCCTGGCGGCCGCGTGCGACCTCGTCATTGCGGAGTCCGACGCATTCTTCACCCTTGCCTACACCCTGATCGGTACCAGCCCGGACTGGGGCTCCACCTTTCAGCTGCCGCGCGCGCTGGGACTCAAGCGGGCCATGCAGATGGCGCTGACGGGTGAGCGCATCGATGCCCAGAACATGGCGGACTGGGGACTCGTCAACTACGTCGTAGCGCCTGGTGAGCTGGAGGCCGAGACCGCCAAGCTGGCTGGGCGACTTGCCGGCGGGGCGACCCGAGCGCTCGGCAATGCGAAGCGACTCATGAACAGCTCGCTGGGCAACGAGTTCGAAGCACAACTTCAGCTCGAGGCCGAGCTGTTTGCCGACTCCGCTTCCGGTCCTGATTTCAAGGAAGGTGTGACCGCGTTCATCGAAAAACGCTCGCCGGACTTCACGGGCGGGTAGCATCTCCTGGTGAACTGGTCTCTTGCTCCAACTCCCTTCGAAGCGACGACTCCTTGGCTACGGGGTCCTTGGCTGTCGTGGTGGATAGTCGACGATGACCTCGCATAGTTCGTCGGACACGCTGCACCTCGAGCGCCTCGCGCCCGGCGAAGCTCGCGTCGAGCAACCGTCGAACGATGCGCTGGCTACTCCAGGGAGCCAAGAAGAGCTCGACCGATTTGCCGCTCTTCAGTCACGGTTGCACCAGCAGTATCGCGACGTGTTTCCAGACCCGTTGAGGTCGCGAAGCGTGGTCATCGTGCCGAGTCTCAGCCTCGATCGGGAAGAGCTGGAGAAGGTCACAGGCGTCAGTCACTACGAAGAGCGGCTCTTGTGCATGCTGATGCTCTTGCGTTTGCCGCGAACACGGGTCGTCTACGTGTCGAGTGAGCCCATTGCTCAATCGATCATCGACTACTTCCTCCATCTCCTGCCGGGAATCCCGGAGACCCATGCCAGGGATCGCCTGACGCTCCTGAGCTGCCACGATTCGCGAACCGTGCCGCTGACGCAGAAGATTCTCGAGCGACCTCGTCTTCAGCGCAGGATTCTCGATGCCATCCCCGATCGGGAGACCGCCCACATCAGCTGTTTCAACAGCACCGGACTCGAACGCACACTTGCTGTCCGTCTGGGGCTACCGCTCTACGCCTGTGATCCGCGCCTGAATCACCTCGGCACCAAGAGCGGGAGTCGGACGCTTTTCAAGCGCGCCGGTGTGAAACTGGCTGACGGTTTCGAAGACCTTCGCGATGACGGTGACATCGTTGATGCGCTCGCTGAGCTCAAGGCCCGCGACCCCCAATTGAGGCGGAGTGTCGTCAAGCTCAATGACGGGTTCTCAGGGGAAGGCAACGCGGTGTTCAGCTACGAAGGTGCCCCAGAGAAAGGGGGGCTCTCGGCGTGGGTCCGCGACCAGCTCCCGCGGCGCATCGCGTTCGAGGCCGCCTCCGAGCGTTGGGACAGTTATCGACAGAAGTTCGCCGAGATGGGTGGAATCGTCGAGTGTTTCGTCGAGGGTGAGGTCAAGCGCTCGCCGTCAGTGCAGTGTCGTATCGATCCGCTCGGTCGTACCAGCGTCATCTCGACTCACGACCAGGTTCTCGGTGGATCCAACGGCCAGGTGTTCGAAGGGTGCACTTTCCCAGCCGCGTCCGACTATCGACTCGAGCTCCAGGAGCAGGCGGTGCAGGTGTCTCGACTGATGGAGGAAGAAGGTGTCCTCGGTCGGTTCGGGCTCGACTTCATTTCGGTCAAGTGCGAGTCGGGGTGGGAGCACTACGCTGTCGAGATCAACCTCCGCAAGGGGGGCACGACTCACCCGTTCTTGACGCTTCAGTTCCTGACGGATGGCTCCTACGAGGAGGAGTCTGGTCTTTATCGAATCCCGACTGGCCAGATGCGGTTCTACTACGCGTCAGACAACCTCGTGACGGATGCGGGCCGTGGCCTGACCCCGGCTGATCTCGTCGACATAGCGGTCGAGAACCGCCTGCACTTTCACGGCACGACGCAGGAGGGAGTGGTGTTCCACCTGATCGGTGCCCTGTCCGAGTTCGGCAAGATCGGTGTCGTGTGTGTGGGTGCTACGCGTGAGCGCGCGCGTGAGCTGTACGAAGAGACCGTCAAGGTTCTGGAAGCCGAGAGTGGCGTGTCTGACGATCGCACGGTTTGGAGCCGCTTGACGTAGGGCATCTTGCGCCTTGCGGTTCGACTAGAGGCCCTTCAGCTCGAGGAGCAGAAGCTCGTCATCACCGTGCTCGATGAGTGAGACGAGGAGTCGATGTCCATCGAGGCTCGTTGAGAGGGATGGCTCGAGATAGGGAATCGTCAGAGGCGCCTCGGCGATCTTCCGACTCTGAGAGCCGTCGAGCGCCGTCCACCAGAGACTCGCGGGACTACGCCTCACGAGGTAGACACCCGGCTCGCTGACGCTCCAACCCGCCCAATCGTCGACCCCCAGGTCTGCAAACACCAAGTCGCTCGCGCCGCCTGTTGTCGGCATCCTCCAGAGGCCAGCCTCGGCGACTCGCGTGTAGAAGATCCAGTCGCCGCCCGGTGCTTCGAGCGCTCGGAACCCGCCGTCCTCAGTGATCGCCGTGGCCGGTGTCTCGGCGTCTAAGGCGTGTTTCCAGACACGCCAGCGACCCGAACGATCGGAGGCGAAGTAGAGGAAGTTGCCATCTCGGGAGAGGCTCGGATTGCGAGAGTTGCCGGGACCTTCGATCAGCGGTCGCGGCTGACGGGCATCGACGTCGACCGTCCAGATGTCGGTTCGCTCGGCGCCTTCGAGCTCGAACACGATCGTCTTGCCATCGGGGGCAAACGTCGGCGCTGCGGGTCGAGCCTTGTCGAAGTCCGTGTGACGACGGAGATCTTCTCCGCCTGAGGTACTCGACCACAGCTGAATGGCTCCGGTCCGGTCCGAGAGAAACGCGATGCGGTCTCCGTTTGGCGAGACTGCTGGCTGGCGCTCGCTGCGCGCCGACTCGGCGACCTCGAGCGGTTCCGATACGGGGGCTTTTGCTTCGTCGAGCGTAACTGCCCAGATGTCGACCTTGTCGCGGAAGGTGCGAAAGACGAGCCGATCACCGTCCCTCGACACCGTGGGCTGAGTCACCCAGCCGTCCGAGACTGGCAAGCGACGGATGTCCTGGCTGTCGAGCGGCGCGCGCCAGAGCTCGTAGCGCCCGGAGTGATCCGACGACACCACAAGAGCATCGCCGTCCGACGTCCAGTCGAGGCCGCGAACGCGCCCCCAGGCACCCGGCGCCACGAGCCGTGTCTCGCCAGTAGCGACGTCAACGACTGCAATCTCGCTGCGAGACGCGCTGATCTCGCGCTCGAAAGCCACGAGCGCTTCGTCGGGGGACAAGCGCACGCCGGTGTCACCTCGTGACTCCTCTGGCGGCGAGGTCAGCTGTTTGCGCTCGCCAGACTCGAGGTCGACGACAAAAAGGGCCCGGGGTCCCTGATCGGCGACATGCTGATCGGACGGCAAAGACGAGGTCGGCTCGCCCAAGCCGTCGTGGATGAGCCTGCCCGAATCGGGTGACCATGCCAGTGATCTGGTGCCCGGTTGGCACTCGCCCAGTCTCTCGGTGCGGCGGCTGACGACTTCGACGACGAAGATTCCGCAGCTGCCGTCCCTTTCGGAGGTCGAATAGCGTACGAACGCGAGGCTGCGAGAGTCTGGTGACCAGGTCGGCAGGCGTTCGTCGTGAGGATGGTCGGTCAACTGGACTGGCTGGTCGCCACCAATCGGCTGCAGCCAGAGATCCCAGTTGGTCCCCTCCGCTGGTTTCCACGCAAACACCAGGTCGCGACCATCGGGTGAGAGTTGTGGCTCGAACTGATTGCCGGGGAGTGAGACCTCGGGCCGAAGCACTAGCGTGGCGATCGAGCTCGACGCCTCGTCCGGTTGCGTGTCCGACGATGCTCGCCACAGCATCACTGCCAGGGCCAAGGCGACCATCGTGGCGGCAAGAAAGAGGCCGATCCACAGGTTGCGAAACGATCGCGGGCCTTTTCCTCCGGGAGCGGGACGTGACGGCTCTGGCTGGCCTTTCCCTGCGCTGGACGATGGCGGCTCGTGGGTTTCGGGTGACTTGGCCCGCACTCGAGCGATGAGTCGATAACCGGATCGGCTGACGGTCTCGATGTATCGAGGGTCGCTGTGACTGTCACCCAAGGCGCGACGCAGCCTCGAGATCGCCTGAGAGAGCGAGTTCTCGTTGACGTAGGTATCTCGCCAGATCCGTGACAACAGTTCGTCACGAGTCAGCACGAGCTGAGGTGAAGCCGCGAGGGTCACCAGCACGGAGATCAGGAGCGGATCGATGCGCTTGGTGAGCGCCTCGTCCTGCGCGCGGCCCGCTACGGAGGTGAGGGTGTGGGCGAGTGGGTCGACCAGCCAATCCCCCACCACGAAGCCGTCGCGTCGGAGCCGGCTTTCGGAATCTTCGGCAGGTGCCGGAAAGTCCGCGACCTGGTGCCGGCTTTCGGAAGCGAGTCCGCTCGTCATGCTCTCGTCACCTTTTGTTCACGGGCCCGTCAGGACTCTGTGATGCGTTGTTCGAACACTGGAGGCGCTCTCTCGACTACGGGAGAACGTCTCTGAAAGTTCAACTGCCATGGAGAAAGCGACATGACCAGTAGTAGGTGGTCCCTCAATCTGCCGCGTGACGAGCGACGTTCTTCAGCGCTCGTGGGAGTCGTGTTGACGTTGACCGTTTGGGCCGGCAACACGTCGGCGACTGCGCAGCAGACGCATTCAGCGAAGCAGGTCTTCGCCGACCAGGAGAGCTGGCCAGCGACATCTCCGGGTGACGTCACTCTTCGAGAGTTCGAGCCGTTTCGAGCCGTCTACGACCGCAAGTACACCCAGGCCTCAGGTCCAGGGCGCGGTGAGGAGCGGCGTGACCGGGTCATCGTCAGCGCTGAAGAGGTTGCCTGGAACGGGGAGCGGGCGATAGCGATCATGATGCTCGATTCGGGCGCGGCGGAGCATTCCGATACCAACGTGCGGGGTCTCATAACGGTCGTTGCGCTCAGGGACCTGACGGTTCGCTTCGAGCTGGGACCGGTTCCCGGACGCGCCAAGGACTACTACCTGGGTCTCGTCACAGAGAATGAGGTATTGCTCAGCCAGGTCGAGACGGAGTCTCAGACGATCCGCCCACAAAAGCTGCCCAAGTCCGCTGATGGTTTCGGGCCCGGTGCCTGGGTCATGGCGGCGATGGACCTCGAGAAGGACCAGAAGATCCGCCTGGCTCCCTACTACAGCCCACAGGCCAATCCGATCTCGCAGTCCAGCTACGGTCGGGTCGTCGGCCGGCGAGTCATGACCGATGGCTCGGGAGCCCCGCACGAGGCTTGGGTCGTCGAGACCCCTGGCTGGTACGGGCCATCGAGTCCCAAGGTGCTGCGTCTCTACCTCAAGAAGTCGCCGCCCTACTACCTCGGAACCGAGACCTTCAACTACGACACCGAAGAGACCAGCCGTTTCGTGTGGCTGAGATCGAGCCGCCTCTCTGGCGAGTAGACGTGTAGCGGTCGCTGGCTGCGGGCCGCTCCCTGGGGCGTGAGGTATGGGCCGGATCGGTGCGCTACGGGAGCAGCGCGTCAGCGGACGCCTAGCCTGCTCGCTGCGCGGTTGGCAGCGCTGGCCCCGCTGAGCTGCCGGAGCAAGAGGAGGCCGTCCAGAAGAGCGATGGCAGCTTCGGCCTCGGCCCGTCGCTCAGCGTCGGTGCCCTCGAAGAATCCGGAGAGCCACTCGGTCCAGGCCCCCACCAGCTGACCGGCGAGTGCCTTGTAGGGCTCCCGGCCGCTGGCCGCCAGCCCCATCGCTTCGAAGAACAGGCAGAAGACGGGATCAATAGCCGGGCGGGCCAGGATCGGCCACGCAGTCCGAGTCAGTGCGACATGGTCGGCCGCAGGAGCCTTGAAGGCTTTGGTGAGGACGCCTTGCAGTTCTTCGCCCATGGCCAGGAGAACTGCGCTGATCAGCTCGCTCTTGGAAGCAAAGTAGTAGACCACCATGCGGTCGTGAATGGCCAGACGCTTGGCGACTCTGCCAAAGGTCAACTGGCTGAGACCGTCCTCGAGCGCGGCATCGAGAGCGCCGCGCAGGATCTCCTCGCGTGTGTGTTTGTGGCCCATTGGTGCTTGATTGTAGTGATTACTACATATACGATGTTGTTGTAGTCGTCACTACAAATCGAAGGAGAACACGATGACGCCGCTCAAGACGCTCTGTCTCGCTCTGTTGATTCCGTTCGGGGCCTTGACCGTTTACGCGCTCATGCAGGTCGGCTATCTCGGGATTCCGGAGTATCACGTCCACAGTCCGGCTGGCTGGCAGGTGTTCGCCGATCTGGTGATTTCTCTGCTGCTGATCATGATCTGGATGGTCCGTGATGCTCGCCGGAAGGGCAGGACGGTGTGGCCCTACGTGGTTGCGACTCTGGCGGCTGGGGTGTTCGGCCCGCTCTTCTACCTGCTGCTGGCGCCTTCCGAAGAGGCCTAGTCGGCTTCGCAGCACGGCTCCGGTCGGCAGGTTTCGTACATGCCTCTCACCCAGCCGATACCGGGGTGCTGCTCGTACTGGCTCAGGAACATCTCGACGGTTGCTGGCAAGGGTCTGGGCCGGCGCATGTCGACGTGCGGGGGGTCGGCGAGCACGGCCAGCAGGGAGGCGCAGGTGAGGTCTGCGATCGAGAACTCGTCGCCGACTAGAAAGCCCTCGCTACCGGCCGTCGCGGCGACGAAGTCGAGGGCCTCGTCGATG